>JAJFGM010000255.1 GCA_021776145.1 Kiloniellaceae bacterium
AATGAATGGCTGGACCAGCGCTTCGTTGCAGCCTTTTTGCCGCAGCTGGGCCCAGGCGGCGCGCGCTTCCGCCGGGGTTTCGGCTGGAAAGGCAAAGGACATCGGCCCCTTGATCACCGCAGGAAAACCGAGCTGCTCGACGGCCGCCGTAACCTCGTCGACGGAGCGGCAGTGCCTCGTCTGGGGCATAACGAAAGAGTTCCAGTCAGGCTGCGCCAAGCGTGTAAAAAGTTCAACCTTCTCACGCCGCTCGAAATCGGCCAGCCCTGGCAGCAAGGTCCGAACGCCCATCGCTTCCAAATCCTTGCTGATTTCGATGTAGCGTGGAATTTCGCCGTCGAGACAGGGAATGACGACATCGAACGGGGAATCGGTGTAAACCTCCTTGAGGCGTTTCAGCAGCTCCGCCGGGTCGGCGCTTGTCGGCATGCGGTAACCGGCGTTGAAGAGGTCGCGGCGATACAGGCCGGAATCGAAATTGCCATAACCCAGGCCTATGACGCTGTCGATGCCCGACGCCTGGCGCAAGGCCCGCGCCGCGCCCAGCCCCGCATGGACGACATCGAGCGATCCGACCCCGCTGACGGCGACGCGTGTTGGCGCCGACGGCGTGGCGCGGTGAAATTTGCTGGCCTTGCAGCGCAGCGACCCGAAACGGTCCAAGTCGCAAGCCTTGGCGATCGGCACACTTGTCTCTTCGACGTTGCGGATGAAAGTCGCGCCGGCCCGTGGCGGGATGTCGCGGCCAGGCTTCATATCGAGGATTTCCTGCAACAGCAGATGCGGCAGATTGCAGCCCGCCCAGTCGGAAAGCTCGATCCACGAGGGAAAGCGGCAGTTGATCTCGATCAGATACATGCGGGCCGACCCGGTGGGTCGGATGAACTCCAGTTCCAAGGGGCCGCGCCAATCGATCTTATCGAGGATTTCTCTTGCCCGCTCGCTCACCGTCGGATCGTCGATGACGGCGCCGAGGATGCCCTTGCCGTCTTCGTTGATACCGAGCTTGCGCATTGGCACCATTGCCATGCATTGGCCGCGCCGGTCGGTTACCGCCGCGACAACGATCTCTTCGCCGATCACCGGCTCCTGCAACAGCACGCCGCCCGGCCAGAGTTTGTTCAGCTTGCGCGCCTCGGCCAGCACCTCATCGGCGTCGTGCACGCGCTTGGCGCCATTGACGACACTCTTGACTACCAGCGGAAAGCCGAACTGTTGGGCATGCAGGCTAAGATCTTCCAAGTCGAGCACGTGGATCGTGCGCGGCGTCGGAATGCCATGCTCGTGGCACAGACTGGCGAGCCTCAGTTTGCTGGTGCGGTAGATGACGTCCGGCGTCGGCAGCAGCGTCTTGATGCCGAGGTTATCCAAGCGCCTGGCCAGGCGGGCGAATACCGGCACCTCCAAGTCGAGGCAGGGGATAATCGCGTCCAAGCTATGCTCTGCGTGGATCTCGGCGATGCGGTCGAACAGGGCATCATCGCCATTCTTTGGCATGGGTACGATGTGCGTGAAATCCGCGACGTTCGGCATCCAGGCCGCCGTCATCAGCGCCTCGTGGCCCAGAGCATGAATTTCAACTCTGCCGTCAAGAGCCGACCGCAACGCGCGCGCGACCGGTGTGCCGGGATGCGGATTGTCGAGGCCGTCGAAGCCGCTGACGGCAACGCGCAGGGCGCTTTTACGTCTAGCGCTCATCAATCAGACCAATCGACGCGAGCCGCCGGATGAAGACCATGGCGTCCTGACGCGCCTGCTGCTCCTCGACGCTGAAGACTTGCCCGAGCAGCGTCACCAACTCGTCGAGGGTCGCGCCGTTTTGCAGTGCGTCGAGAATGACCCACCCGCTGTCGTTCGAAGAGCATAGCGTTGCTGTATGCGTATCGACGAGCACTCGATCGCCGGCGTTTTCGCTGCTCTCGATCGCCGCCCGTGACTTCAAGGCAAATGTCTTGGCGCTCATCGGCGTCTTTCCTTTTCTGCTCTTCGCATCTCGATTTTTCAGGGCTGCTCTTTTTCATTCGACCACTCACCGTTGGACAGGTCGACGTCGCCCAGGGAGTCCAAGCCGGCGCGCGCATAGGGATAGTTCGGCATCAACTGCAGCGCCGTGCGGTATTCCCGCGCCGCGCCCTGAAGCCGGCCCAGTTGCTGCAACGCATAGCCCAGGCCGGTATGAGCATCGACCCACTCGGGATTGTCGCTGATGGCCTTTTCGAAATGCTGGGCGGCGGCCTTGGAGTCTTGAGAGAAATAATAGGCCCAGGCCAAGGTCGTGGTCGCGTTGTAGCGGACTTCCCACATCGACTCGCCGTCGGGCCCGAAAATCTCCTCGGTGATCGGACCGAGTTCGGCCGGTTCCAACAGTGCCGAGGATGCCAAGTCGGGCAAGGCTTCCTCGTATCGGCCCAGGCGAAACAGCGCAAACCCGCGCCCACGAACGGCATTGGGATCGTCACCGCCGGCATCGATATACTGTTGGAAGCGCTCGAAGCTACGCTGGTTCTCGCCGGCAAACATCAAGCCCCAGGCCAGGGCCGTGTACGCGTCAACCGCATACTCGACCGGCAGCCCCAAAACATCAAAGGCCGCGTCAATATATGCCGGTGCCAGATTGGCGGACTCCATGGCGTATTCCGCCGCGCGTTCTATATCGCCCAACCCGATATGGGCCCGCGCCATAAGAAAGGTGATGTCGGACGACAGCGGGTAGACCCAGAGGCCGAGTTCGAGACTTTCGAGAGCGCGCGCGAATTCCCCCTCCTCGATCATCTTCAATCCCGGCAAGGTGTAGGATGTCAACAGCTGGTAGGGATTTTGCCGGAACGACGCGCGGAGATGTTCCAGGGCCTGTGCATAATCGCCGCGTTCAACGGCAATGAAACCAAGCCCTTTGCGCGACAGATAGGCATCGGGGTGGCGCGCCAAAATATCCTGGAAGGCCGCCTCACCGGCAACCAGGTCGCCGCGATAAAACTTGATCCATGCCAGCGCATCCTCGATCAGCCAACTCAAAGGCAAGGGCACGTCGGGTTCGGTCGACAGCATCAGACGCTCGGCCTCGTCGAGCTTGTTGAGCATGATCATCGACCAGCCTTCGGCGTAGGTGGTAAAAGAAATCTGACGCAACGCGCCCACCCTCGAGGGGCCCGCTTGGCCAAAATCAGACAGCGTCAACTGTGGCGCGCGGACCAGTGCGTGGACAGGTGCGAAGCCCAATACCGACCAACAAAAAAACGCGAGAGTCGCCAAACGCCGCAACGTTTGGCGGCGCACCATGCTGTCGTGATCGTTAGTCTTCTTCATCGTATTGCCTGTCGTGTTATTTCGGTCTCAACCGGCGGATCGGCGCACCCGGTGCCCACACTCATCGGCAAACACCGACAGCAGAACTCGGTCGACCCAGCGTCCACGCCGCCAGGCGTCCTGGCGCAAGCGGCCTTCCTGCTCGAACCCGACCCTTTGGTGCAACTTTAGGGCCGCCGTGTTTGGCAGCAGAACGTCCGAATTGATCTTGCGCAGTCCCAAGACCTCGAAACCATGTTTCAGCACATTGCGAACAACCGCGGTTCCCAGGCCCCGGCCCCAGCACTTGCGGTCGCCAATGACGATGGATAGGCGGGCCGTTCCCAGGGCCGGCTCGGGCTCGTAGAGACTGCTAACCCCGGCCAACGCACCGTCAACTTCGATCACCCAAAGGCACCAGGCCTCTTGCATGAGGATGGCTTCAACCCGGCCGGTCGACAGCGGACGTTGCGCGGAATCGTCAAGCCAAACATTGATATCCGGATCGGAGAGAAACCGCGCATAGATGGCGACATCTTCGCAATCGGCGCCGCGCAGCTTGAAATCGACCTCCGCCATGGTGCAGGGCGCCGCCTTATCCGCTCAGTAGCAAGTCACCAACTGTCCCGCGGCAATCTCGAACGCAATTGCGATTTGACCGAGGATGTTCCGGCCTCAAATTAGCCAGATCCTGTTAATTTTTTGGAAAATTTGCGCGAAATTTACGAGCGCCAGATCCGGTGGTTGCTGGGGCCGAATATATTTGGCCATCACATGCCGGCGCGCGGTTGTCGCGGAACTTCGGGCCAATTCGCTGCCCCTCAACCCTATGGGACGCCCAACTTCAAGGCATTTTAAGGATTTTGGGTCACAAACAATTAGCATTGTCCACACCGCCCCTACCTCCAGGCCCGAGCATCGCGCGGCTATGGCCCCAAAGAGTCAGCCCGTAGTCGGACGCGATATACGACTGTATTCGAGAAGGACAGGAGAATGATTGCCACGGTTAATATCCCCTGGCGATTGCTGTTTAGGCAGTGGCTAGCGCCCGCGGCGCTGGTCACCGCCTTAGCGCTCATTCTCGCAGCCAGCCTTTGGCGCGATTACCAGGAAAGTCTGCAAACCGCGCGCCAGGACACCCGACAGGTCACCGCTATCATCGCGGAATACGCTGCCCGCGCCTTTGGCGAAACCGCTATTATCCTCCATGCCGTACGCCGCGATCTGCAGCTCGACAGTTCGCTTCCGGTACGCGTACCCAACCGCCTGATCAAGGACCGCTTGCGCCAGCAGTTCCTGCAGCTCAAACAGGTCGATGCCTTGATTGTGCTCGACAGGGAGTCGCGTCCAAAGTTCATGTTCGGTGAAAAAAAAGCGATAGGGAACCTTGATAAACTGGACAAACTGATCGATCGACTTTACCGCCTACAGGGTCCTGGCCTGTTAATCGGACGCCCCGTCGCTGTTGGCGAGAAAAGTTGGGTACCGATGGCTTTGGCCTACGCCCGTAGCGACGGAACCACCGAAGGCACAATAATCGCCCTGATTAAGACGAGCCACTTCAGCGTTTTTTTCGAACAACTCGACAAGGGCGCCAACGCCGTCCAAACCTTTCTCATCGCCAATGGCATTCTCGTCGCCCGGGGCGGTGCTTCGTCGCGCCTGGACCCCTCGAAAGTTGCCATGGTCGAGCGCCAGGGCACGGTCGAAGCCGGCACGGACTTGCCAGATGACCAGTGGACGCTTTCCTATCAACAACTGCCTAACGGCAGCATCGTTGTCGGCAGCAGCCGTTCACACGCCGAAGTTCTGCGGGCCTTGATCGAACGCCGGAAGACCGATCTCATCGTCGTCTTCCTAAGTCTGCTTGCCTTCCTTGTCGTCGTCGGTATCGCCAGCCGACATTTGATGGCGCGCGAAAAGACCGAACGCCAATTGCGCGACGTCCAGACCAAGCTCTACCAGGCCACCAGCGCCATGTCCGAAGCTTTGGTCATTTATGACGAAGACGACTGTCTGGTTCTTTGCAACAACAAGTACCGTGAACTCTACGGTACCGCTGCCGAGGCAATCACGCCGGGCGCGCATCTGCACGACGTGGTCGACGCCGGCCGTCAGTTCGGTGTGGTTTTCGACGAGGTTGGTCCAGAGGTCGATTTGGCGGCTCAGCCCGACCGCGGCAGCGACGGCCCGATTACCATATACGAAAGCCAGGGCGCCGATGGCGAATGGTTGCGTATTGCCAAGCGCCGTACGGTTGAGGGCCTGCTGATCTCGGTCTACACCGACATCACTTCGCTGAAGGAAAGCGAGGAGCGCTTCCGCAGTCTGGTCGCCAACATTCCTTCCGCTGTCTACCTCAGCGATCTTGCCGGTACCATCCTGCTCGCCAACGAGCATTTCGAGCCCTTCTTCGATGTCGCACCGAGCGACGTTATCGGCATGGCGGTGTACGAGATATTCGCCGACGACCTTGCCGCATTTCTCACCCTCAACGAGGACCTGGTCGCCAAGACCGGCCACCCCAGCGAACACGAGCAGGAATTCGACTTTGGCGGCGGAATGCCGCGCAACGTCGTCGTTACCAAATTTCCCGTGCGCGGCAGCGAGGGCCAGACCATCGGCATCGGCACCATCGTCTCGGACGTGACCGAACAACGCGCCGCCGAAGACAGGCTGCGACAAGCCCAGAAGATGGACGCCATCGGGCAGTTGACCGGCGGCGTGGCGCATGACTTCAATAACCTGCTGGCGGTCGTACTCGGCAATGCACAGTTGCTGCAGGAGCGTCTCGGTCCGGAGGATAGACTGGCGTCGGCTATCTCGAAAGCCGCGGTAAGCGGCGCAGAATTGACCCAGCGCATGCTCGCATTCTCGCGTAAACAGCCGCTCAATCCGAAAACCTTGGCGGTCGGCCCGCTGTTGGTCGATATGCAAGATATGCTGACACGATCGCTCGGTACGGCGATCGAAGTGGTCACCAACATCGACCCGGACACTTGGGACATCAGCGCCGACCAGAGCCAAGTCGAAAATGCCGTCCTCAACTTGTCGATCAATGCGCGCGACGCCATGCCCAAGGGCGGCACTCTGACGATCTCCACCAACAACCTGACCTTTGGACAGCAACAGCCGGCACCCGGTGAACTGGCGCCCGGTGAGTATACCTGCCTAAGTGTGAGCGACAGCGGTACCGGCATGCCGCCCGATGTCCTGCAGCGGGTCCTCGAGCCCTTCTTCACCACCAAGGAATCCGGCAAGGGCACCGGCCTCGGACTCAGCATGGTCTACGGCTTCGTCAAACAGTCCGGCGGCCACATGGAAATCGATAGCGAAGTCGGCAGCGGGACAACGATGCGACTGTATTTCCCTCGCGCCAGCGAAATGGCCGACGCCGACGACGTCGAAGACGGCGAGGCCGAACCTAAGGGCAACGGCGAAATGGTGCTGCTCATCGAATGCAACGACAATGTGCGCGAACTGACGCAGACTTTTCTTGAAGACCTCGAATACAAAGTGATCCCGGTCCGGGACGCCGGCGAAGCCTATGCCCTGCTTGCCTCTGGCGGGTTCCCCTTTGACGTCGTCTTGACCGAAGTTCAGCTACCGGGCGGTATCGACGGTGTGGATGTCGCGCGTAAGGTTCAAGCTGAACATCCAAACATCATGATGGCCTTCATGTCCGGCGGGAACGACACCCTCGATGACGAGGACGGCGCTATTAAGGACACGCCGCGGCTGAGGAAGCCTTTTCTACGCGGCGAGCTCGCGCACGCCATGCGCGCCGCGTTGCAGCAGCGAGGCGCAGCCATGCGCCACACCGGGTGAAGAAGTCTGAACAAAGGGCGGTTTTATCCTTCGCGGCGCTGGCGACACGCG
Source organism: Kiloniellaceae bacterium (assembly GCA_021776145.1). Taxonomy (GTDB): domain Bacteria; phylum Pseudomonadota; class Alphaproteobacteria; order Kiloniellales; family Kiloniellaceae; genus JAJFGM01. Next base: position 7,165 of record JAJFGM010000255.1, read on the forward strand.
CTCAAGCGTTATTGAAAGCGTTAATCATTCCGTCCCAGACCGCCACCATCTCCATCAGGCCGTCCCAATAGGCCTGGTCGCGGCGGGCATCGAAGTCTTCGAGAGCGATGCCTTGCTGCTCGACCCAGGTGTAGTAGCCGAGATTGAAGATGCGCTCGCGGCCTGGACGGTCCAGTTCAACCGTGTGGTCGATCGCCGCCCCCAGCAGATAACGTCCGAAAACCTCCGCCGCGCTCAATTCATCGAAGCGGTTTCCAGTTAGGCGTTTCTCCGCCGTCGCCAGTTCGGTTTCGTACATCTCGGCGCCGTCGGTGGCGACGGTGAGGACGGCATCTGCGGGACCGAGGCCCATGTACTTGGCGTATTTGATCGCGCCCAGAACGTTGGCGATGGACGAGAGACCGAGATCGCCGAGCGCCGCGATGTCCTCTTGTGCCATGCCGACGCGCCGGGCCAGATAAGCGCGCCCGACGGTGGTGTTGAACAGCAGGTTGAGGCTGTCCGTCGCCTTATCGGACACGCCGATCACGAAGTCCGTGTTCATGACATTATGGATGAGCGGCAAGTGTTTGTCGCCAATGCCTTGGATGTTGTGCTCGCCATAGCCGTTGTACAGCAGGGTCGGACACTCCACGGCCTCGACGACGCAGATGTCGCTGCCCAGATGGGCTTTCAGGTGATCGCCGGCGGCCAACGTGCCAGCCGATCCCGAAGCCGCGACATAGGCCCGCGCCCTCAAGGCGCCGGTACCCTTAACCGCCGCGAAGACACGCGCCAGCGCCGGTCCGGTGACCGCGCGATGGACGATATAGTTTCCGAACTCGGAGAACTGGTTGAGGATGACGTTGTCCGGGTCCCGCGACAGTTCGTGGCAGGCGTCGTAGATCTCCTTGACGTTGCTTTCGGTCCCGGGCGTACGCAGGATATCGGAGGGCTCGCGCGTCCAACGTTCAAGCCAGCGGAAACGCTCGGCGCTCATCCCCTCGGGCAGGACGGCCACGCCACGGCAGCCGAGAATGCGCGAAATGGCGATGCCGCCACGGCAGTAGTTGCCGGTCGAGGGCCACACCGCCCGGTGCCGGTCCACATCGAATTTTCCCGACAGCAGGCGCGGCACCAGGCAGCCGTACGCCGCCAGAACCTTGTGGGCGTGGATCATCGGGAAGCGATTGCCCAGGGCGACAACGATCTTGGCCTCGACGCCGGTGAGCTGCGGCGACAGAACGATGTGCTCGGGCACCGCCGCCAGGCCACGGCGCGTCGCGTCGTTGTGCCAATGCACGCGAAACAGATTGCCGACCTCGGGCGCGTCCGGGTCCGTGCCGGCCAGCGTCGCCGCCTTGTCGGCCAGCCGCGCCACGGGATCGGCCAAATCGGCGAGGCGCGGCAGAGTGATGCCGTTACCGCGAAAACGTTGCAGGTTGCGGTCGTAGACCTCGCGATCGACGATCTCCCGCTCCAGCCCCAAGCTCATGCTTTTTCCTTGCTTATGACGTTTCGTTCGGACCGCGTCGGGCGCCCTTTGTCGCCGTGATCAGGCCATAACTGCCAGGCTCGCGGTGGCGCGCGAAATCGAAGATGTTGTCCTGGATCTCGCGGCAACGATCGAGGTCGCAGTCCTGCACGATAATCTCGTCGTCGAGCGTGCGGCACTGCGCGACGATCTCACCGGTTGGCGCGATAATGCAGGTACCGCCGATAAGATCGCAATCTTCTTCCCGACCGGCCTTGGCGACACCGACAACCCAGGTGCCATTCTGATAGGCGCCGGCCTGCATGACGAGGTGATTGTGGAAGTCCTGCAGGTGATCGTGTTCAGGTGCCGGCGGATAGTGCAGCGGCGTGTTGTAGCCGAGCATGACCAGCTCGACTCCCTGCAATCCCATAACCCGGAAGGTCTCGGGCCAGCGCCGGTCGTTGCAGATGCACATACCGAGACGCCCGTTCAGCGCCTCGAACACCGGAAATCCGAGATCGCCAGTCTCAAAGTAGCGTTTTTCCAGATGCTGAAAAGCCCGCCAGGGCTCGTGCTCGCTGTGTCCCGGCAGATGCACCTTGCGGTACTTGCCGACGATATCGCCGCTGGGGTCGACGAGAACGGATGTGTTGAAGTGGTGGCCATCCGGCGTCAGTTCGGCATAGCCCAGACAAAAGGCCAGGCCCAAATCCCGCGCCAGATCGAACAGCGGTTGAACCTCGGGCCCCGGCATTCGGCGTTCAAAAAAGGCATCGACGTCGGCCTGATCGGGGAAGTACCAGCGCGGAAAAAAGGTCGTCAGCGCCAACTCGGGAAAGACCACAAGCTCGGCGCCCCGTTGCTTGGCTTCGCGCATCAGGGCGCAGAGACGCTGCACCGCCGAGCTTCGGGACTCGTCGCGCGCGATGGGGCCCATCTGGGCGGCGGCAAGTGTGAGCGTTCGAGGCATTTCGGTTTAACTCTCGGCTGTCTCAAGGACGACCCGCAGCAGGACATCGGCGCCGGCGCGGATTTCCTCCGGCGCCGTATATTCGCGAACGTTGTGGCTGAGGCCGTCCTTCGAGGGAACGAAGATCATCGCCGTTGGACAGTTCGGCGCGAACATCTGCGCGTCGTGGCCGGCACCGGACGGCATGCGCCGTACCGAGTGGCCAAGTGCCTCGGCGGTTGTGGCGACGAGATCCACCATGCCCACGTCGAACTCGACCGGTTCGAAGCGGGCCAGCGTTCTGGCCGAGACCTCGACCCCCTCCTCTTCGGCCAGGGCCGAGACCAGCGCCGCCAAGTGTCTTTCGGCTGCCTGTAGCTCGCTTTCGAGCGTGTTGCGCAGGTCCACCGTCACCTTGGCCTTGCGCGCAATAACGTTGATCAGGTTCGGCTCCAATTCGATGACACCGCAGGTCGCCACCTGATTGCCGCCCATCTCGGTGGCGATCCGACGAGCACCGCTGGCGATGGCGGCGGCGACGTAACCGGCGTCATCGCGCAACCGCATCGGCGTCGTGCCGGCGTGGTTCGATGTCCCGGCGATGGTGAATTCGGTCCAGGAGATCCCCTGCACGCCGGTCACGGCGCCGATCGCGAGGCCGGCTTCCTCGAGCACCGGGCCCTGCTCGACATGCAGTTCGAAGAAGGCCTTCGCCCGAGCCTCGCCGACAGCCGCCTCGCCGGCGTAGCCGATGCGCCGCAGCTCCTCGCCGACCTCGCGGCCGTCCCTGTCGGCGCTGGCCAGACAGTCGTCCAGGTCCAACGCGCCCTGATGCACGCCGCTGCCCATCATATCCGGCGCGAAACGGGCGCCTTCCTCGTTGGTGAAGAAGCCGACGGCCAGGGGATTTTGCGTGATCATCCCGGCATCGTTCAGGGTCTCGACAATTTCCAGCCCGGCGAGCACCCCAAGATTGCCGTCGTAGAGACCGCCCGTGGCCACGGTATCGATGTGCGAGCCGATCATCACCGGTGGACCGGCACGCTTGCCACGGCGCAGGCCGACCACATTGCCGATGCGGTCGACGGTCACCGCCAGGCCCAGCTCGCGCATCCAGGTTACCACCAGGTCGCGGCCCGCCTTGTCGGCGTCGGTTAAGGCCAGGCGGCAAACACCGCCGCCATCCAAGGCGCCGACCTCGCCGAGCCGCGCGATACGCCGCAGCAGACGATCGAGATCGATACGCAAGCCGGTCATGCCGCGACCTCCTGCCACGAGCGGCCGACGACCCGCCGGTACATGGCTTCGTCCGTGGCCCCCTCGCTGCCGAAGACGATGGCTTCGGACTCCGGCGCGAGCGTCAAAAGCCGGCGCGCCGCGCCGTCGCGCGCCACGGCGATCAGGCCCGCCAGGCCGGCAACGCCGGACTCGCCGGCGACCAGGGGGGCGTCACCTTGGCAGCCCTCGGCGAGCAGACGCATGATCGCCTCGGCGGCGGCGTCGACAAGGGTCATTGCCGCATGCGCGCCGGGTTGCAGGATCTCCCAAGCCAAGGGCGAGGGTTCGCCGCAAGCCAGGCCGCCCATGAAGGAGTCCAGGTCGCCGGCAATCGCGATCGGCCGGCCCGCCGCCAAGCTGGCGAACCAACAGGCTGCCTGTTCCGGTTCGACGATCACCGTCGTCGGACGATCGGCGCCGAAGCGACGCCAGAACTCGGCGCAGCACGCCGCCGCCATGCCGCCGACCCCGGCCTGCAGAAACATATGCGTCGGCGGTTTTCCGCCGGGCAATTGCTCGATGGCCTCGGCCGCCATCACCGCATAACCCTGGGTGACGTCGCGCGGCGCGACGACGATGTTACCGTCGCTGGTATCGGGGATGACATGCCAACCTTCGCGGCGCGCGGTCTCAAAGGCCTGACGCACGGCGTCGTCGAAGCTGCCGGGGTGGCGGCGCACCTCGGCACCGAAGGCTGCAATGGCCTCTTCACGCGCCGGCGTTACGGCCTCGTTGATGTAAATGACGCAGCGGCAGCCGAACATGCGCGCGCCCCAGGCGACCGAGCGCCCGTGGTTGCCGTCGGTGGCGGCGGTGACGGTGATGTTGGCGACGATCTGCGCATGCCGACGCGCCAAGATCTCCTGCGGATCTACAGCCTCGACGCCAAGCCGTGCCGCCACTTCGCGCATCAGGCAACGCTGCACGGCATAGGCGCCGCCGAGCGGCTTGAAACTGCGCAGCCCGAAGCGCGCGCCTTCCTGTTTGTAAAACAATCGGCCGATGTTCAAGGCGGCCGCCAGTCCCGGCAATTTGACCAGGGGGGTCGGCGCGTAACCCGGCCAGGCGGAAATACAAGCACGCGCCTCGGCCAGTCCGGCGGCATCGAGCACGGCCGACTGGCGCGCGCCGTAGTTGGCCAGCGGTGTCGCGCCCGGGTTCGGCGCCAGCCGAAAGGGCCAGGTGGGAGTGCTCAGCGCTGTGGTTTTGTCGGTGCTGCTCATCGGCCGTCGGATACCTGATCGCGTCGCGAAAAAAGGAGGGACCGGAGGCAACGCCCCCGGTCCTTCAGTCAGGGCTAGGCTAGTGGTACGACACAGAGATTACTGCGCGGCCTCGATGGCCTCCAACATAGCGTTGAGCATGTCGACACCCTCGGCACCGAGGTTCTCCTCAATCAGCTTACGCACCGCCGGCTGCGCCGCCGCCGCGAAGCGCTTCTGCTCGGCCGGTGACACGACGTTGACTTCCATCTTCTTGGCCAGTTTCGGCAGACCGCGCTCGGAGGCCTCGATCACCCGCGAAACGCCGCGGCCGGCTTCGCTTGCGACTTCCGAGGCCCAGCTCACCAGTTCCTGATGCTCGGGGCTGAGGCCGTTGTAGAAGTCGGCGTTGATGGTCCAGATGTAGGGCGTGATCACGTGGTTGGTGATCGAGAGGTACTTCTGAACCTCGTCGAACTTGGCAAAGGCGATGACCGGAATCGGGTTCATCTGGCCATGCGCCACGCCGGTCTGCAGCGAGGTATAGACTTCGGCCCAGGGCAGCGGCGTGGCTTGCGCGCCGAGCGAATCGACCATGGCCTTGTGGGTCGGCAGGGTCATGGTGCGGATCTTCAGGCCCTTCATGTCGTCCACGGACTTGATCGGACGCTCGGAATTGGAGAAGGCGAAGAAGCCGCCGGAATCGATCAGTCCCAGCACCTTGAGGCCGGTCTTTTTTTCCAGGTCGCTCGAGAACTTCTTGCCGAAGTCGCTGCGCTGGTCAATGACGCGGCTGGTCACGGCGATATTGGGAAAGGCGAAGGGGATATCGAAAACGCCGACCAGGGGATAGTGCTGGGCGATTCCACCCGAAGACGAGATCGCCGATTCGACGATGCCGTCGCGGACCTGCTGGATGACTTCGTTGTCCTTGCCAAGCTGGCCATTGGGAAAGAGCTTCACTTCGATGGCGCCGGCGCTGCCGGACTCGACCAGCGACTTGAAGATCGACGTCATGGCGCCGGAATGGCTTTCGAAGGGATCGGCGGGGTTCAAGTGACCGATGCGCATGGTGATGTCGGCGGCTTGGGTCGCGCCGGCAAGGGATAGGGCGACCAGGGCCGTCGCCGCGGTGGTTGTGAACTTCCTGAACAATGTCATTGGATGCCTCCTTGCTTGAGTGTGACTAGGGCTGTTGGATACCGGCCTTGTGGCCGGCGCTTTCTTCTAGGTGTCTCCCGCGCACCGCGTCAGAAACCGGCGAGTCGCGGCACGCTGAGCGTCAGATCCTCCCAATAGGCAACGATGAAAAGCACGATCACCTCGCCCAGCAGGAAGGGCCACAGGGACTTGGTGATGTTCTCGACCTTCTCCTTGGTGACCGACGCCAAGACGAACAGGCAGGCGCCGACCGGCGGCGTCATCAGCGAGATGTTGAGTGCC
>JAJFGM010000256.1 GCA_021776145.1 Kiloniellaceae bacterium
TGTGCCAGGTCAGAACATTGGGATCCGGACGTTTAGAACTATCCTTAGGAGGCTCTACCGGTTTGCCGTGTAGGGCGTAGTAGTGCCTGCCGTTTTCGTATTCTTCGCGAATGCGGCGGCTGACTTCGAAGTGAAGGTCAGGCGTCACGGTCACATAGCCGGAGTCAAACAGGCTGTGAATATCGCGCCGCAGCAAGAGCCCGTTACGCGCTTCATGCTTGCCACCGTCGCTGTAGGGCCGGATATGAGCGGCCTCGAGCGCCGGAAGAGTCCGCTCCTGCGTGACCGCACAGCGTCGCCTGTAAATGTCCGTCACCAAAACGCGGAATGCGCCTTGCCCGAGACGGGGCTGAATGAGGTGCGGTTCGCCATATCGTGTGCGGTCTTCGGCCATGCCCGGAATGTGTTGCCGATTCAGGCGATCATGGATTGCTTCCCACAGGGCTAGACCTTCGGCTTCACCGGTGTTGTAAGTCTTGAACGTGACGATGTTCGGGGACCAGCTTGCCGGCATGGGAAGCCAGTCGGGTTCCTCGAAGAAGAAAGGCTGGGTCAGAATCCGACAGCCGATAGTGAAGTCGCTCCGATCGGCCGGATCGGTTTTGCGATACTTGGCGATACGTGTGCGCATCTCCTGTGCCGACTGCGCGCCATTCACCGCGCCAAAGGCTTCCCAGGCGAGCGAACATGGCAGCGCGTTGGCATAGGCGAAGATGCCGCCGCCGACGATCACATTGCGGGGCGCATGCAGCTTAAAGAGAAACAGCTCGCCAGGCTGCAGCGCACGGAAATTTGCGGCTGAGGGCGCCCAGAAGTTGACCTCGCCGAGGTCGGAGTGCCGCCGAAGCGTCTCAAACCAATCGTCATCAGTGACGGCGACTACGAGGTTGATACCCATCGTCACGCACCGCCGGCAGCGTTTCGGCGAGGAGTGCGGACGTACTTGAGCAGATCGCTTCTCGGGTTACATCTCAGGTCAACGGCCAGGGTATAAGTTCTCCTTTTGCGATCAGAGGCGAACTGCTTCTCGATGCTGAGTGCAGCCACGCCGTGAGGTATTGCCGGGATACATGAACGCCGGATCTTCAATCACTCGATCTTTGGTTAGGGTCGCCCTTATTCTGCACCCATTCGTTGATAAGTGACAGGGCCAACGGCATGAGGGTAATCTGTGATTAGCGAACGCAGGGGGTGAGCCGAGTTGGGAGAGTCAGGGGATCCGACACCGGAGGGAGTGGTCGAATTCGTCGAGCGTTGGTTGCCTGCCGAGGCGGCAGAGCGTGCCTCTTATCAGACCTTTCTGGCCGAGTTAACACAACTGCTGCGGTTGCCGCCTATCCTGACCCAGGGGATGGAGGGCGCCGAGGCCTATTGTTTTGAAAAGGCTGTCAAGTTCTTCACTGCGGACGGTAGCTACACCACACGCCGTATCGATCTTTACAAGCGCGACTGTTTTGTCCTGGAAGCGAAACAGGGCGCACACGCCAAACCGGAAGAGAGCCTTCAGGTCGAGCCGTTCGGCGACACGCTGTCGGCCAAGGCCCGCCGCAAGCGTAACGCCGCGGCCCGCGGTACCAATGCCTGGGAGCGGGCAATGAACGCTGCCTTCGGGCAAGCAAATACCTATGCCCATCACCTGCCCGAGAAGGAAGGCTGGCCGCCTTTCTTGATCGTCGCCGACATTGGCTACTGTTTCGATCTCTACGCCAACTTCTCCCGCAATGGACGGACCTATCTGCCTTTTCCGGCCCCCAGGCGTAACCGCCTCCTGGTTAAGAATCTGGCCGACAGCGAAGTACGCGACACTCTGCGGCTGATCTGGACCAATCCGGACGCGCTCGACCCGGCCCAGCGGACAGAGAAGGTCACTCGCGAAATCTCCGCCAAGTTGGCCGTCTTGGCGCGCTCGCTGGAGCGTAGCGGACATTCCGCGGAACGTGTGTCGCAGTTCCTCATGCGCTGCCTCTTCACCATGTTTGCCGAAGACAGCGGGCTGTTGCCGAAGAACGCCTTTACCGACCTGTTGGACCGCTACCGTGACGCAGCGGACAAGCTGCCGCCCATGCTTGCTGCCCTGTGGCGCGACATGGACAAGGGCACCATCTTTTCCCCGGTGATCGAGGCCCAGGTTCGGAGGTTCAACGGCCGCCTGTTCCATGACCAGACTCCCTTGCTCCTGACTGGCGATCAGATCGACCTGCTGCACGACGCTTCGAAAGCCGATTGGCGAGAGGTGGAACCGGCTATTTTCGGCACCTTGTTGGAGCGAGCGTTAGATGCGAAGGAGCGTCACAAGTTGGGCGCTCACTATACCCCCCGCGCCTATGTGGAACGGATGGTGGTGCCGACAGTTATCGATCCCCTGCGTAGCGATTGGGAAATCACCCTCGCCGCCGCGGAGGCCCTGGCCAACCAGGGCAAGGAGGATGAGGCTCAAAAAATCATAACGGAGTTCCACAGCCAACTTTGCCACGTGCGGGTTCTGGATCCGGCCTGTGGGTCGGGCAATTTCCTCTATGTGGCCCTGGAATTGATCAAACGCCTGGAAGGCGAGGTGCTGGCGGCTTTGGAGGCCTACGGTGGCCAAGGCGGTTTCAAGACCGATCAGTTGGAAGTCTCGCCGCAGCAGTTTCTAGGTTTGGAGATCAATCCGCGCGCCGCGACCATCGCCGAGATCGTGTTGTGGATCGGCTACCTGCAATGGCACTTGAGGACCTTCGGCGAGTCCAACCCGCCCGATCCAGTTCTGAAGGAGTATGACAACGTCCTCCATCAGGATGCTTTATTGGTCTTTGACGATAAACAACTGCGTCTGGGGCCAGATGGTAGGCCGAGCACAAAGTGGGATGGGGAAAGTTTCAAGGCCGACCCAGCGACTGGTCGACAGGTGCCGGACGAATCCAAACAGGTAGAGGATTACATTTATACCCGTCCTCGCCAGGCGCCTTGGCCCCCAGCCGACTACATCGTCGGCAATCCGCCGTTCCAGGGAGGTAAGGACCTGCGTCGCCAACGGGGCGATGGTTACACGGAAGCCCTATGGAAAGCCTACCCGGAACTCCCCAATTCAATTGACTTCGTCATGTACTGGTGGCACCGGGCCGCCAAAGAGGTGTGCGACGGAAGGGCCCGGCGCTTCGGTTTTATCACGACCAATTCCATTGCCCAGACGTTCAATCGACGTGTCATGGACCAGCACATGGGTGCGCGTAAGCCCTTGTCGATTCTCTTCGCAATTCCGGATCACCCTTGGGTGGATGCGGCAGATGGCGCGGACGTGAGGATCGCCATGACCGTCGGTACGGCAGGTGACCTACAAGGTCGTTTGGTCCGGGTTACTCATGAAGGTAGGCAGGCTCGTGAAGGCACGGGAACTAGCGTGATCCTGGAGGGGCATGAGGGAAAGATCTGGTCTAACCTGCGACTCGGGGCAAATCTGGGGTCCGCAAAGGTGTTGCGAGCAAATGAGAGGGTGTCATCCCCGGGTGTCAAACTGCATGGTTCTGGATTCATCGTCACCCCCGAACGTGCCAAAGAACTGGGACTGGGCGCGCGAGCCGATGTCGAGAAAATCATCCGTCCTTATCTCAATGGTCGCGACCTGACTGGGCATTCACGTGGTGTCATGGTGATTGACCTTCATGATCTCTCGATTGATCAGGTTCGTCTGTTATACCCTGAGGTTTATCAACACGTTCTTGAAAGTGTAAAACCGGAGCGAGACCAAAATCGGGAGTCTTACCGTCGGGAGAATTGGTGGCTGTTCGGTCGCAGGAACGAGTTATTGCGAAACTTCTTGGAAGGCCTCCCGCGCTTTATATCAACGGTCGAGACCGCCAAACATCGGGTGTTTGTTTTTCTCGATGCGGCCATCCGTCCCGACAACAAGCTGGTTAACATCGGTTTGGACGACGCCTACTTTCTTGGAGTTCTTTCATCCCGCTTCCACGTTGCATGGGCCTTGGCCAAGGGCGGGCGTCTGGGGGTGGGCAACGACCCGGTGTATGTGAAGACACAGTGTTTCGACGAATTCCCGTTTCCTGATCCGGTGGAATCACTTAAGGCCCCAATCCGAGAACTGGCAGAACAGCTGGACGCTTTCCGCAAGGAGCGCCAGACCGAACATCCGGACCTCACCTTGACCCAGATGTACAACGTAGTAGTGGCCTTACGCGAAATGCGAGAGTTGAGCGAAAACGAAAGGCAGATCAAGGATCGGGGCTTGGTACAGATTATCAAGGAGATCCATGACGAGCTGGATGTCGCCGTTGCCGAAGCCTTTGGCTGGTCTGTCGATCTCAGCGATGAAGCGATATTGGATAATCTGGTTTCGCTGAATATCGAACGAGCCGCCGAGGAAGCTGGGGGTGAAGTCCGTTGGTTGCGTCCCGAGTTCCAGCATCCGTCCGGCGCCGAAATCGAAGCTCGCAAGGAGACCGGCACTCTAGGCCTTGAAATCGCGCTGGTCGCCGAACAGCACAAATGGCCGAAGCCCGTCAAAGAGCGGGTGTCTGCGATCCGCGCTGTGCTCGATGAATCGGGCCAGCCGCTCACTGTCGAACAGGTAGCGGCCAACTTCAAACGCGCCCGGCGTACCGATGTCCAGGATCTGCTCGAAACCCTCACCGACATGGGTCAGGTCCGGCATGTTGGACAAAACCAATTCAAGTGACGCGACACTCGCTGGTTAGTGTTCTAGTCAGGAGTTCTTGATAACTCGCAAGTGTACTGCTTTGACCGTTTCATACGAGCTTTCTTGCCAAAGGAAACATACTTGGCTGGTGGCCTGGATGCTTATGGTGTGAGAGCATTTTTGTAGAGGAAATATTTCGTGAGCGACTTGAAATTATTCCGCATAGACGGGGAAGCGAATATTGTTGAGTTGCCAGGCTCCGCCGTGGCCTTGGAACGATCATTGCAAACTCTGATCGAAAAGAATCTGGACGCGTTCTTAGGCGTTCAGTTTCTAGCTTCTGAGTATTCGACTGGGCCTCGCCACGGGGGTCGCATTGACACACTCGGCATTGATGAGAATGGTGCTCCTGTCATCATCGAGTATAAACGAGCGACGAACGAGAACGTCATCAACCAGGGCCTCTACTATCTAGATTGGTTGATGGATCACAAGGCTGAATTCAAACTCCTGGTTTTGGAGAAATTCGGCCAGGATCAGGCGGATGCGGTTGATTGGGACACTCCACGCCTGCTCTGTATCGCCGGAAACTTCAAAAAATATGACGAACATGCCGTACAGCAGATCAACCGCAACATCGAGCTTGTTCGCTACCGTCGCTACGGCGACGAATTGCTTCTTCTGGAACTGGTAAACCGCAATACGGCAGAAGCCGGGTCTGCGAAATCAGCCTCACGGGGCGGTCGGCGGTCTTCTGGCCGCAACAAGACGGTGACCGACTATCTCGATCGGGCGAACAATAACCTAAGGGATAGATATGAAGCTCTAGACGCTTTTCTTGTTGCGCTTGGCGACGACGTGCAGACGAATGTCCTCAAAAATTATTTTGCCTACCGCCGCTTAAAGAACTTTGCATGCGTTGAAGTGCACAACCGTAACGATGTTCTGTTGGTGTACATCAAGGTCAACCCGGACAAGGTCGATTTGGTAGAGGAATTCAGCCGGGACGTTCGGAATATCGGACATTTTGGGACTGGGGATCTGGAGTTGACACTACGTTCCAAGGCTGACCTCGAACGCGCCAAACCACTTCTGGAAGAAAGCTATGAGGCTTCGTGATGAGAAATTCCCTCACGTGCCTCATGTTCTGCTCTGAGAATTTCGAGCTTGGTGTGAACAAGATTTTGCTGTTGAAGCGGATCTATTGGCCGGTGTGACGTGCTGGTGGGACCAGATGAAGAGATTGGCCACGGACAAATTTGCGAGAGGGTCGCCCAAGGACCTGCAAATTGAGTGAAATTAGCGAGTTTATCGAAAATCGCTAAACTCCATGCGCCTGCGGAAGTTCCGCCATTGGGTCGGTCTCCAAAACTCCAGCCACCGGCGCCGAATTGGTATTCCAGGGACCTGCGGGTGCGGTTGGAATTCACCCCACAGAATCGCCGCAATTCGCGGTCACCATCGAAACGTCATCAGAACCTGCGCTGTCCCGCGCCCTGGCTCAGGGTGAGCGCCGGCTTGCCGGCGGGCCGAGTCTCGGGTAGACCGCAGGGCGCGATCCGCCCTGCAAGGGGCCACAGCGAATACTTCATTAGCGAGGCGTCATGAAAAAGCTGCTTTACGGTGTGCTGATTGTTCTTTTGCTGCTGGTCGGGGCGGTCTTTGCCCTGCCGCCGCTGCTCGGCGATTCGCTGATCAAGTCGCGCGTCGTCGCGGCGGTCGAGGAGGCGACGGGGCGCCAGGTGGAGATCGGCGAGCTGAACCTCTCGCTGCTGCCGGCGCTGACGGTCGGTATGCGCGACCTGCGGCTGGCCAATGCCGCGGGTTCGCCGACGGCCGACATGCTGCGCATCGCGCGCCTCGATCTGGAAGTGCCGCTGTTGCCGCTGCTCAGCCGCGAGCTGCGGGTCGAGCGCCTGGTGGTCGGCGACCTGGCGGCGGCGCTGGAGGTGAGCGAAGCCGGGCAGCCGAACTGGGTCTTTCCCGGCGCGCGGGACGGCATGGACAGCCGCGGCGGCGACCACGGCGGGCGTGGCGACGGTGACGATGACGCTGGCGGCGGCCTCTCCGGCCTGCGGCTTGGCGAGGTGCGGCTGGAAAACGCCCAGGTCACCTATCACGACCTGTCGAGTGGCCAGGCCATCGAGGCCAACGAGATCAACCTGACCGCCGAGCTCGCCGACATCGCCGCCAAGCTGGGGCTGAGCGGCGGCCTGGTGCTCAACGGCAAGCCGATCACCATCAAGGTCGGCGTCGATTCGCCCGAGGCGCTGATGCAGGGCACGCCGGCGACGCTCGCCGCCGCGGTCACCTCGGAACTGGTCACGCTGACCTCCGACTTCGAGCTGGCGCAGAAGCCGCAGGCCGCCGTCGACGGCGCGGCGATCCTCGAGATCCCCTCCATGGCGGCGCTGCTGGCCTGGCTCGAAGCGCCGCTGCCGGCCGAACAGCCCGACCCCGGCGCCCTGCGCATCGCCGCCAAGTTCGAGACCCAGGGCACCAAGGTGCTGCTGCGCGAGGCCGTCGTCGCGGGCGAGGCCCTCGACCTCACCGCCGAAGGCAGCTTCGAGGCCGTCGACGGCCGCAATGCCGTGGTCCTGACGGTCACCAGCGGCGTGCTCGACATCGACCGCTACCTGCCGCCGGCGGCTCAGCCGCCCGTGAGTGAAGATGCGCAAGGCGATGCGGCCCCAGCGGAGATGACACAGGCCGAGATGGTACAAGACGATTCAGGCCCCCGCCGGTCGCCGATGGAGGCCATTCCCGACGAACCCTTCGACCTCTCGGGGCTGAAACAGACCGACGCCGACATCCGGGTCTCCCTGGCCGGCATCAAGGCGGCCGGCTACGAGATCGGCGGCCTGGCGGTCAAGCTCGGCGTCGCCGGCGGCAAACTGCAACTCGACCTCACCGAACTGGCGCTCTATGGCGGCGGCCTCACCGGCAGCCTGAGCCTCGACGGTTCGGGCGAGGCGCTCGGCCTGGCGGCCGACTTCGGGCTCGACAAGGTCGATCTCGGCGCCCTGACCGCCGTTGGCGCCGAAGATGGCGCGGCGCCCGTCGCCGGCATCGCCTCCGGCCGCCTCACCGCCACGGCCAGCGGCGCCACGCCGCGCGCCCTGGTGCAGGGCCTGAGCGGCGGCCTTGCCTTCAAGCTCGGCGCCGTCGATGTCGGAAAAGGCGCGGCGGGCAAAATCTCGGGCGTCGACCTCTCCGTCGAGCTGCCCGGCCTGGCGGCTTCGCCGCGTATCACCGGTCAGCTGGTCTACAATCAGCGCCAGGTGGCGCTCGACGTCACCCTCGACCCGCTGGAAAAGGTCATGACCGAGCCGAGCTTCGGGTTGCAGGCGCGCATCGAGTCCGAACTCTTGCAGGTTGCCTACGCCGGCGCGGTGCAGCAGCGCCCGCTGCCCGGCCTCGACGGGCGCCTGGACGTCACCACGACCTCGGTCGGGCAACTGGCGGCCTGGCTGGGACAGCCGCTGCCCGAGGGCCAGCCCGATCCCGGGCCGCTGGCGATCGAGGCGGTGCTGGCCGCCGACGGCGAGACCGTCGCGCTCACCTCGGCCAAGCTCACCGGTAAGGCGGCCGAGGCGACGGCCAGCGGCAGCTTCGACGGCTCGGGCGCGATCCCGCGTTTCGAGGCCAAGCTGGCGGTGGCGAATCTCGACCTCAACGCCTATCTGCCGGCAGCCTCCGAAGGCGAGAAGGCGGAGGCCGCGACGGCCGAGGGCGGGGGCGAGGGCGCGGCCGGCGGCGCTGCTGGCGGCGAACCAGGGTCGGGCGGCTGGAGTGAAGAGCCGATCGGCCTCTTCGCCGAACTGAAGAAGGCCGAGGGCACGGCCGAGATCAGCCTCGCCAATGTGCTCTATCGCAAGCTCGCGGTCGGGCGCGCCGCGGCGACGCTGGCACTTGCCGACGGCGTGCTGAAGGCCGACGTCAGCGAGGTGACGCTCGACCCCGGCCAGGTGACGGCCTCGGCGGTGGTCGACGGTTCGGGAGACTCGGCCGCGATCAGCTATCAGGTGACCCTGCGGGGCGTCGAATCGAAACCCTTCCTGGAGACCTTCGCCGACGTCGACTTCCTCTCCGGCAAGCTCAACTTCGAGACCAAGGGCAGCGCCAGCGGGATCAGTCAAAAGGCCATCGTCGGCAGCCTCAACGGCGACGGCGCCTTCAGCTTCATCGACGGCGCGGTCGAAGGTTACGACCTGGCCGGGACCCTGCGCGATATCGGCGCCCTGGGCGTCGCCGAAGACGGCGAAAAGCCGAAGACCGACTTCACCGAGCTGTCGGGCAGTTTCACCCTGACCGACGGCGTGCTCGACAACCCGGACCTGAAGATGCTCGCGCCGCTGGTCCGGGTGACCGGCAACGGCCAGGTGCCGCTGCCGCCAAAGACCCTCGACTACAAGGTCCAGGCCAAGCTGGTCGCCTCGCTCGAGGGGCAGGGCGGCGGCGATGCCATGGCCGGACTGCCGATCCCGGTGCGCGCGCAGGGACCGTGGGACGCGCTGACCTATGACATCGACTACGGCGCGATGTTCGGCGCCATTTCGGCCGATCCGGCGCGCCTTGCCAACCTGCCCGGCGCGCTTGCCGAAAAGGCCTCGCAGTTCGGCGTCGATCTCAAGATCCCCGGCCTCGGTGATGGCGAGGGCGTCGGCAAGCTGATCGAGGGCGTGACCGGCGGCGACTCCAAGGCGGGCGGCGCTGGCGCCGTGCTCAAGGGCCTGCTCGACGGCGGCAAGTCGGAGACACAGGCGGCGCCGGCCCCCAGTGCCGCTCCCAGCGCGGCGCCCAGTGCCCCTACGACCGGCCCGACCCCCAGCGTGGCGCCCAGCGCCGCCCCCAGCGCGGCACCGAGTCAGGACACGGGTGAAAAGAAAGCCAAGCCGGACCTGAAAAAGACCCTGAAGGGGCTGTTCGACTAGGTATGAATGGGGACACAATGCTTAGTGTATAAATGGGGACACAATACTTATATCAATTCGATATAAGTATTGGACTGCACCCCGAGAATGAGTCAGTGAAAATAGGGACAGTTCTCTATAAGGAGAACGCATGTCCAAGCGAAAGATCCGGAGCTTCAGCCGGGACTTCAAACTGAAGGCAATCGAGCGAATGGAGAGCGGTGAGAATGTCTCGTCGTTGTCCGCGGAGCTATCGGTGAAGCGCGAGCTTTTGTACCGTTGGCGGGATATTTTCCGCCGCGGAGGAGAGCTGGCCCTGCGCTCACGGCGGGGTCGACCGAAGCGGGCTGAGGCTGTAGCGATGGCCGCGGCGCGTGGACCGGCGTCGAAGGCGACAGATCTGGCTGCGGCGCGTCGGCAGATCGCCGAGTTGGAGCGCAAGGTTGGCCAGCAGCAGTTGGATCTTGATTTTTTCAGAGAAGCCTTGCGGCATATCGAGGCGTCACGCCTGGCGAGCGACGCGCCTGGCGCGACGGCGTCTTCGCCTGTATCCAAGCGATGACGCGCCGGCAAGGCGGTGGACCGGGGGCGGCGCCCGCGGTCGAGAGGATGTGTGGGCTGGCCGGGGTGAGCCGGGGCGCCTACTACCGGGGCTGGGGGCGGAGCGCGCCCGGCCGGGAGGAAACGGTGCTGCGGGACGCGATCCAGCGCCTGGCGCTGGCACAGCGCTGGTACGGCTATCGGCGGATCACGGCGCTGCTCAAGCGCGAGGGCTGGTGTGTCAACCACAAGCGTGTTGCGCGCTTGATGCGCGAAGACAACCTGCTGTGCCTGAGGAAGCCGGCGTTCAAGCCGCCGACCACGGATTCGCGGCACGACTGGCGGGTTTGGCCGAACTTGGCGCGCCGGCTGCTGCCGATGGCGATCAACCAGCTGTGGGTCGCCGACCTGACCTACGTGCGGCTGGACCAAGCCTTTGTCTATCTTGCAGTGGTGCTCGACGCCTTCAGTCGCAAGGTCGTCGGCTGGGCCCTGGCCGATCACCTTCAAGCCAGCCTGGCGCTGGCGGCGCTGCAGATGGCGTTGGATAGCCGAGAGGTGATCCCGGGCGGGCTCGTGCATCACTCCGATCGCGGGGTGCAGTACGCCTGCGGCGATTACATCGCCCGGCTCGAAGCCGCCGGCATCCAACCCAGCATGAGCCGGGCAGGCTGCCCCTATGACAACGCCATGGCCGAAAGTTTCATGAAGACCTTGAAGCAGGAGGAAGTCGACGCCAGCGATTACAGCGATCTTGAGCACGCCCGCTCGGCTATCGGCCTGTTCATCGAAACCGTCTATAACGATCAAAGGCTCCACTCGGCGTTGGCTTATCTATCGCCTGTCGAATTCGAAACCCGGCCAAGTGCACAAGCTGCTACTCAGCAGCCCGAGCACGCGGCCACAACCGACTGTCCTACTTTTTCGTGACTCACTCATGGGGTGCAGTCCAGTATTGTGTCCCCATTTATGGTGTCCCCATTTATACCCCATATATCTTGTCCCACGACCGGAAGCACGCGGCCATGTCGAAACTCCTCTGCTTGATCCGCCACGAGTTCCTTCAGATCTTGCCGCCGACCCTCTTCTTTTTCGTCGCCTTCAATGTCATTGGCGTCACCAAGGCGCTGATGCTGCGCGAGCTCGGCATCGATTTTTCCGGCTTTGCGGCGGCGGCGGTCGGGGCGCTCTTGGTCGGCAAGGTCGTGCTGCTTGCCGACAAGCTGCCCTTCATCAACCGTTTTCCGGAAAAGCCGCTGATCTACAATGTCGTGTGGAAGACCATGATCTATGTCGCGGCGGTCTTTTTGGTGCGCTATGTCGAGCACATCGTGCCCTTCCTGCTTGAGAGCGGCGGTTTGGGCGCGGCGCACGCGCGGCTGCTTGCCGAGGTCGTCTGGCCGCACTTCTGGTCGATTCAGATCTGGCTGATCGTGCTCTTCTTCGTCTACGCCGCGGCGCACGAACTGGTTCGCCTGATCGGCCGCGCCGAGGCCCGGCGGCTGTTCTTCGGCGGTCGTGGCACCGCCGCGCCGTAACGGGCGCGAAAATACGGGGCCTCGGTGATGGCGGCGGCAAGACGGAGCCGCAGGCGGCGCCCAGTGCCATGTCCCCCTTAATCCCGTTTCATGGGGGCGTTCGTGAAGCTGTATTCCGCGCTACCCCGAACGTCTCGATCGCACCCCATTGGCCCATCGCTTCGCGGATGCGCCGAAACAGTCATGGATGGAATCCACCGCGATGACGCTGCCGATCGCCATGCGACCGAGCAAGCTTGGTCGGGGCGAAGCCTTTCCGTGAGGACCGAGCAAACGGCCATCCGGTTCCGTGCGCAGACCCAAGCCATCCGGCAAGGCGCTGACAAAACCCTTTTCCTGCAGTTTCAGAAACAGCGGTTCGGTCAGGCTTTCCAGGATTGCGGGGGGTATGACAGCATCTACAATGACGGAAGAATCCAGTTCTGCGTCACCTTCACGGAAACGCCATCCGCCCCCGACCAGCTCGATGTCGGGATCGTCGGCAACCAGAAGGCTGACCAGACCTGCTTCGACCAACATCACCAATTCCTGGGCCGACCGGAGGGGTGGACCGTAGGAATAGCGCTTGAGCCCTTCGTCGAAGCCGATAATCGCCGCCGCGGTATCGGTATCGATCGCCGTCGGGTTGAAGCCTCCGCGTAACACGTTCTGGAGTTTCCGCCAGATCTGCCCGATCACATATCCGACGTCCGGCGCGACCTCGCCAGAGGCGATCGCTATATTTGCGCGTAAGGCCTCTACCGGAGGCCGCGTTTCCTGTGCGCCCGGGTTTTCCCGTTCGGTCGCAAGCCAGTCCTTGACCGCTATGACGCTGGCCTGGCCGCCCGTGGCATGCAGAATGCGCGTGGCCGGTTCCACAAGTCCGCCGCATATCATGTCAAGCGCATCCGAAGGCGCGCCTGTTATCGCCGTACCGAGGGCGGCGGCAAAGGCGTCCGCCTCGGCGGACGTGATATCAAACCTCTGGTCCAAGTCTTCGTTCACCGGTTTCGGGACAGGCGGTTGCCCGTCCAGCGAAAAGGGCAGAATGCGCGCCGGTTCTTGACCTGAGCGGATGTAACGCCCGTCGCTGAACGCGCCTCCCAATCCGACTGTCAAAAGACGCAGCACATCCATCGTCGATAAACCAAGCCCACGGATTGCAATGGTCCGGCCCGCCCAGTTCCTTGCGTATTCCAGAAGCTTTCGGTCGGGATAAGCAGGACGTACCTCGGCACCGCATTTCGCGGCATGCGACAGCCAACGCGACATTTGATCGTCCGGTTTTGTCTCCGGCTGACCCAGCGTCAGCAAAATCTCGTCGTAGGGGCCATATCTCTCTGTTTCCGAAGTCAGGAAGAGACCTTCGTCGCAGGAGTCGAGGTCGATGATGCGGGCTGTGTGCCGATTGATGACAAGGCCATGCGGGCGTGAATTGACGACCTGCGAAAATCTCTCTGCCAGATACTCTCCGAGTCTGGCCCGTGTCGGAAAGCAGTCCCGCTCTGCCGGGTTGGCCAGCCAGCCCTCGAAATCGCCGATGGAGAGCTTCAGCGCGGGTGCGGGCGCAATGTCAACTTCGCGCGTCGGGATGTTCAGCAGGCACTGGCTGGTCTGTTCGGGAAGAAAGTTGGGGCCCGAACCGGCCCATTCGACGGGATCAAATCCGTCGATGCGGGTTGTGATGCCAGAACCTGCCATTGCAACGATCAGCGCCTCGATCGCCCCAAGGCCACGGGGCCCCAAGCCCACGATTGCGCAGCGAAGGTCCCGGTCTTTGTCCGACATTGCAGTACCTCTCAGTAAATGATCACGCGCAACTAGGAGTGATCGTGAACGCGCTGGTTCGGACGGTTTGGGTGCAGTGTTGTTCAGAAATCCGACGACGACAAAGCTATTCAAGTGAACGGATATAGACACTCTAACTCGTTAATGTGTAGAGCAATTTTGATCCGATCAGGTTGAACCTTTGTGGTTCGACCTGATCGGATATTGCTCTAGCCCGGATTTCTCACCGTCACGCGGTTTTCGCGTCCTTGAGAAGCCGACAGGGTAGGAAAAGTGCGCGGCGCGATGTGGGACATCGGGCAAGCGCTTTGACGCACCCTGTCGGCTTCTCAAGCACGCCCTTCGGGTTCGCCTGTCGCGCGGCACTGCCGGCGGTGAGGCTCTCAACCGCAGCTCCACTGCGCTTTTCGACCCTCGCCTTGCCAGTGCCGCGCGACAGGCGAACGAAAATCCACGTGACGGTGAGAAATCCGGGCTAGGCAAGCTGTCGGCTTAAGCGATGAGCCAATGCCATATCGTGACGGACATCGCCGGTCGCAGCCTCGCGTTGCGCGGGGTCGCGCAGCCGCAGGAGGTAGGATGGGTGAAAAGTCAG
The DNA here is from genome assembly GCA_021776145.1 of Kiloniellaceae bacterium. GTDB lineage: Bacteria > Pseudomonadota > Alphaproteobacteria > Kiloniellales > Kiloniellaceae > JAJFGM01. The sequence continues at coordinate 13,987 of JAJFGM010000256.1, forward strand.
GATCAGTTGAGATCCGTCTTCGAGCGGCTGGGCCACGCCGCGACGGCGGGTCATGTCCTTGCCGTTGCCCGTGATGGCCAGAGCGGCGGTGGACCCCATCGCCAGAATGACGCGCGGTCTTACGGCTGCACGTTCCGCATCCAGCCACCATTTGCAGTGCATCACCTCAGAGGAATTCGGCCTTCGATGGAGGCGCCGGCGTCCTTGCGCTCTGAATTTGAAATGCTTGACCGCGTTCGTCACATAGGCCCTGTCCCGCTCTACGCCGGATTGACTCGCCAACTGATCAAAGAGCCGTCCCGCCGGACCGACAAACGGCCGCCCCTGCAAATCCTCCTGATCCCCGGGCTGCTCTCCGACGATCATCAGTGCCGCATCCCGGGGCCCTTCGCCCAAAACCGCTTGCGTCGCTTTGCCGTGGAGATCGCACCTGGTGCAGACGGCGATGGAGGCGGCAAGATCGCCTGAAGTGCCTGCCCATGACGTTTCGAGCGTTGCGAAATGCGCCTGCACTTTTCGGGCGCGGACAGGCGGTATGCTAGGCGCAGCGAGTCTCATTTGACGGGCACGGACCGGCGCGCTTGCGATCAATTCGGGAATGGCGGCCGCCTCTGGCATGTTTTTCCAGTACTTCCGGGGCATTTCCGATTGCATCGCCTTCACCTTCAACCGTGCCGGATTGAAGATGTTGCGAAAATAAGTGATCCAGAGCCGTTCGTTTGCGTCGTCTGGCAATGGCGGCTTGGACTGACCCTCGCTCAGAATGATCTCACCCTTCACGAAAGAGGCAGTAACGTCCGGCGTGATGATCCGCCAGTCCATGTCTGCGAACCGGCGCGCGAAAAACGGCGCTGTCGGCTCGACTGTGTGATGCGTTGGTTCGAACCAGGCTGCGAATGACCGCCTCGCATCGCCGACCTCGCCAATTTCGCGAAATCTTACAAAGGCCTTCATCTTGTGCTGACACCGATGCACGTTCTTTGCCATCCTGCGGAGCACTGCCAGATCGGCGTCGCCCTGATCCGTCATGAGATGCGGGGTTTCGCGCAGCCGCCACAAAAAGTGGTAGAGCCGGTCGAAGCGTGTGGAGTCTTTGTGCCAGACCACGCTGTTGGCCAGCGCCACGAAACTGCGCGGTACCTTCAGAACGCCGGACCATGCAATCGGTTCCGCGGTCTCGAAAAGCCCTGCCGGAGTGGTATCGTCGGCCCAGACCACATCCGGCGGCGGCACAGCCGCACTGAGCAGCCTGCGTGCCGCATCGCGCCACGCTTGCGCGGTTCCGATAGCGGGAAGCGAGATACGGTGCATTACAACAGGCGCAATTGCTCTGGCGGTGGCGCGAAGCGTGCGCGTAGATCGGCCCTGTCTGTCAGCGCACCCGGGGTCCACCCGACTGCCGTGATGAAGGCCCGTGCCTTTCGCATCGACGCGCCCATGCGGGCGATATCGTCGTATCGCAAATTCCGATGCCGCCGGGTCGAGAGGATGCGGTTGACCGACCTTACCCCGATGCCAGGAACACGCAGCAACATCTCGCGGCTGGCTGTGTTCACGTCCAATGGGAACAAACCTCGATGCGAGAGAGCCCAGGCCAACTTCGGATCGATATCGAGATCAAGATTCCCATCCGAGGTCACGCCCGTAATCTCGTCCAGACCGAAGCCATAAAACCGAAGCAGCCAGTCAGCCTGATACAACCTGTGCTCCCGCAGCAGCGGCGGGCGGATCAATGGCAATATCTCGGAACTGTCGGGGATCGGCGAAAACGCAGAATAGTAAACCCGCTTCAGACCGTAGCTCGAATACAGCCGCGTTGATTGGCCTAGGATCGTGGCATCATTCGATGCATCAGCTCCGACGATCATTTGTGTAGACTGGCCAGCTGGCGCAAAACGCGGCGGCCTCTTGCCGGCGTGGGATCTGTCGGTGGCACCCTGCATCCGCACCCGCACGTAAGCCATCGCCTTACGGATCTGCGTCGGGTCCTTCTCTGGCGCAAGATGCGTCACAGCCGCGTCCGTGGGCAACTCGATATTTATGGAAAGACGATCCGCCAAAAAGCCAGCCTCAGCGATCAACTCAGGCGCGGCATCGGGAATTGTCTTCAGATGAATATAGCCGCGAAAATTTTCTTCTTTCCGCAGTTTGCGCGCAATCCGCACCATTTCCGCCATCGTGACATCGGGCGAGCGGATGACCCCTGACGACAAAAACAATCCCTCTATATAATTGCGCCGATAGAAATCGACTGTCAGCTTAACAACCTCCTCCACCGTAAAGCGCGCGCGAGGCACGTTCGACGAAATGCGGTTCACGCAATAAGCACAGTCGTAAATGCAGAAATTCGTCATCAGAATTTTGAGCAGACTGATGCAACGCCCATCCGGTGCGTAGGCATGACAAATTCCGCTGCCCGCGCTCGACCCTAAGCCGCTGCCATCGCGGGAATCTCGTCGGGTCGATCCAGACGACGCGCATGATGCATCGTATTTGGCTGCGTCGCTAAGGATGGCTAGTTTCGATTCGAGGGAATGCGCGCTCATTTGTTCACTATATGTTCTGGACCGATCGGTGTCAACGGGCGGCGCACTTGATCGTGCACGGCGCGACGAGGGTCGTGAAACCCTACCCATGCCGTATTTTCAATAGACGGCGACAGACCGCTTTCGCCGGCTTTCCGGGTACAAAAAGTTCATTCAACGGCGCAATGCAAATGCAGTGAATATCGGAAATGTCCGCAGAGCTGCCGTTCGTCTATCCGTGGTTTAATGGGTCCTGATTCCAGAGCAGATCCAGGTCACATGGAGTCGCCAGCGGCGATCCATTGACCCGGTAATTTTGCCCTAAAGGTTGGCGATGTCCAGGTCCGGCAGGCCGCCGGCCGGCTCGAAGCCGAAGACCTTGCCGCCGAAGACCATGCCATAAATGACCAGTTCGCTTTCCAGCACGCGCTTGATCGTCGCGGCCTGGCGGAAACCGTGACCCTCGCCTTCACGGTTAGCATGCAATTAGGCCTTACCTATCGTAGAAGGCTACGACCTTTCGTTTTTTTTGCCTCGGCTTAGCTTCGATAACTGTCGTCAATCCGATCCATCTTCCGCATCAGGGCCGCGAACTCCAAGGCGCCGACGCCTTCGTCGCTTTCCAGCTCGGAAAAGGTGTCCATATCGCGGCCGGATTTGGCGGCCAGGTCCGGCGGCATGACGTTGAGTGTCCCGGCGGCGGCGGCGTCGAGCTGGATCTGGCAGGCGCGTTCCAGGCGATAGAGCCTGAGGAAAGCTTCCGGCACCGTGCGGCCGGTGACCAGCAGGCCGTGATTGCGCAGGATCATCGCCCGCTTGTCGCCGAGGGTGTCGAGCAGCCGCCCGCGTTCGTCGAGATAGAGGCTCGGGCCCTCGAAGTCGTGGTAGGCGAGGTCGGCGTGGAAGCCGGTCGAGATCATGCTGACCGGCAGCAGCCCGTCTTTCAGCGCGGCGATGGCCATGCCAGCGCGGGTGTGGGTGTGCATGACCACATGATGGCGGTCCGAGTGGGCCATGTGGACGGCGGAATGGATGATGAAACCCGCCTTGTTGACGGGGTGGTTGCTCTCGCCCACGGTATTGCCGTCGAGATCGACCTTGACCAGGTTCGAGGCCGTCACTTCGTCGTAATTGAGACCGTAGGGGTTGATCAGGAAGTGAGGTGCGTCGCCTGGTATGCGCGCCGTCAGGTGGCCGTAGATCAGTTCGCACCAGCCGAAGTGATCGACCAGGCGGTAGGCCGCCGCCAACTGCACGCGCAAGGCGCGCTCGGCGTCCTGCAAGGGAAAGGTTGTCGGATCGGCTCGCTGTTCGACGAATGCCATCATCTGCCTCCTTTTGAACGCTGAACGCGCATCATCGGTAGGAATCGCCTGCGCGGTCAAGCGCGGGCTTCGAGCGCGGTGGGACTCTAAAGGTTGGCGATCTCCAGGTCCGGCAGGTCGCCGGCCGGCTCGAAGCCGAAGACCTTGCCATAGAAGACCAGTTCGCTTTCCAGCACGCGTTTGATCGTCGCGGCCTGGCGGAAACCGTGGCCCTCGCCTTCGAAGGCGAGGTAGGCAACCGGCAGATTTTGCGCCTTCAGGGCGGCGACCATGGCCTCTGCCTGATTGGGCGGCACCACCTTGTCCTCGAGGCCCTGGAAGAAGATGACCGGGCAATTCAGGCGTTCGGTGAAGTTGATCGGCGAGCGCTGCCGGTAGACGTCGCGGGCCTCGGGCCAGGGGCCGACAATGCGGTCGAGGTAGCGGCTTTCGAATTTGTGGGTGTCGCGGGCCAAGGTCTCGAGGTCGCCGATGCCATAGAGGCTGGTGCCGGCGCGGAAGGTGTCGCGGAAGGTCAGGGCCGAGAGGGTGGTATATCCGCCGGCGCTGCCGCCGCGGATGATCAGCCGGTCGGCGTCGGCCAGGCCCTGCTTAGCGAGGAACCGGGCGGCGTTGACGCAGTCATCGACGTCGACGATGCCCCAGGTGCCGGCGAGACGGTCGCGGTAGGCCCGCCCGAAACCGCTGCTGCCGCCATAGTTGACGTCGACGACGGCGAAACCGCGGCTGGTCCAGTACTGGATGCGCAGCGACAGGGCATTGCCGGTGGCGCCGGTCGGGCCGCCGTGGCCGATGACGAGGAGCGGCGGCTTTTCGCCCGGCGGGGCGTCGAAACGGGCACTCCTGGGCGGGTAGTAGAAGGCCCGCGACGTCAACCCGCCCTCGGTGGGAAAGGTGATGGCCTCGGCCCGCGAGATATCGGCGGGATCGAGCGCGGCCTCGGTCGAGAGCTTGACCACTTCGACCGCGCCGTCGCGCGGCTCGAGCAGGGCGATGCAGGCCGGCCGGTCGACGGCGGCGCCCAGGAGCACCAGGCGGTCGCCGCAGGGCGCGGGCAGGCTGGTTACGGCATAGGGAGTCGGTATCGCTTGCAGGCGGCCGCCTTCGAGCCGCGCCAGCTGTTCGATGCCGTCGTCGATGTAGGTGCAGAGGATCGCGCCATTGGCCAGAAAACGATAGGTCTCGGTCCCCAACTGCCACAGCGGCTGGCCAAATTCCGCATCCAGGGGGCAGAGGGGCAGGGCCTCCCCGTCCGACCAGACATAGAGGTTCCACCAGCCGCTGCGGTCGCTGATGAAGTGCAGCACCCCGTCGGGCGAGAAGAGCGGCTGCTGAGGCGCCTCCGCAGGGCCGCCGGCGATGTGGCGGGGTTTGCCCAGTCGGCCCTCGCCGTCGATCGCGGCGAGCCACAAATCGCTGGCGTCCCACGGCATGTTGGGATGGTCCCAGGTCATCCAGGCGAGCTGCCGTCCATCCGGGCTAAGCGCCGGAGCGGCGAAGAAGTCGTGGCCGTCGGCGAGGGGTTCCGGCGCGCCGCCGCCCAGCGGCACGGCGACGAGGCTGTTTTGCGGCTCGCCGTCACCGCTATGATCCTCGCAGACGCAGATAATTCTGTCCCGCCGGCGATCAACGTGAAGGTCGGCGAAACGCTGGTCGTTTACCGGCGTCAGGGCGCGCGGCGCGGCGGTGCCGTCGACGGCGTAGAGCCGCTGGTCGGAGAAGTTGACGAAGACGATCAGCCCCCGATGGACCGCAAATGCGCCGCCGCCGTATTCGTGCACGCGCGAGCGCACGTTGAAGGGCGGTGGCGTGATATCGGTGGTTCGGCCGTCGGCGCCGCGCCGAACCAGAACCGAGCGGCCGGCCTCGGAGGGCCGCGATTCCAGCCATATGATGTCGCCGCCGTCGACGACCGGCGCGCCGAGGCCGATGGCCTGGCCGACGATCAGGTCGCTGGTGATCGGCGAGTCCCAGGTGCCGTAGGGGGCGATTATCTTGCCGCTTGTCACAGTCGCGACTCCTTTTGCGTCGTTGGTTAGTAATCTTCCGGATTGCCCGCCACACGGCGAAGGGCGACGTCGTTCCAGCGTTCGAAGGGACGCATCTCGAACGCGTCGTCCGCCCGGGCGAAGACCCGGTAGCAGTTTTCGGCGCCACCGCGCCAGGTGGCGTAGCGGGTGCAGAAGTGACCGGACGGGTCGATGCGCCAGCGGCCGAGCAGCAAACTGTCGTCCGAGGCGGCGTAGATGTGCCCGGACGGGGCCGGGTAGAAATTCCAGCGCTCGTAATAGAAGGTATTGCCGACCAAGTGGGCACGCAGTGCCGCGGCTGTCAGCGGCGGTCGATCGTCCGCGGGGTCCGTAACCGTATCGGTAGCGGACCGACGGCACAACGGGGCCAGGGCGTCGGCGGCGGCGGTCAGCGGTTCGAGCTCCAAGTTGTGGCTGTCCGAGAAGCGCAGGGCGGTTACGCCGTTGGGCAGGAGCAGGACGCTGTTGCCGCCGTAACCCGACATATAGGGAAGGATGTGGCTGCAGCCCTTGCCGTTGCCATAGGGCAGTCCCCAAAAGGAAAGCTGGTAGCGGCCTGCGCCGAAACGGTTGTCGAAGCCGGTTGGGAGACCGTCGTTATCGCCGCGATAGAGCGCTTCGGCCAGCTTGCCGGGGTGCAGGAGCTGTCGTCCGGCGTGGCGGCCGCCGTTTTGCAGCAGGGTCGCGATCTTGGCGACGTCTTCGACGGTCGGATAGGCGCCGCTGCCGAAGATAGGCGTGCCCAGGCTGCCGTCGGCTTCGACGCTGCGCATGATCGGTAGATGATGGATGCCGATCGGCCGCAGCACCTCGTCCTGCAGCATCCGCCAGATATCGGCCTGCGGACCTTGTTTGGCCTTGAGAAAGGCTTGCATGGCGGCGGCGAGGACGAAGGTGTGGGTCGTGTTGTAGCGCATCACCTCGCCCGGGCCCCAGGGCAGGTCGCCATAGTGGGCAAAGCCGGCGCGCAGCTTGTCGCCGGCGCTCAACGCCTGGAACCAGACAGCGGGAGTGGTGCCGTCCGCCATCGGCCGCGGCGGCTTGGGTTGTGGGTGTTCGTTGCCGATGCCGGCAGACATGTTGAGCAGGTCGGCGAAACGTACCTCGTCCCACCCATCATGCCCGGCATCGATATTTAGATAGTCCGCGACCTTGGTTTCGAAAACCTCGGGACCGTAGATCTGCGCCAGGCGCAGCAGCGCCACCGCCGCGCCCATTGATTTGGTCAGCGAAAAGGCGGCATGGCGCATCTGCCGACAGTAGGGGTAGGGCCCATAGCGGCTGCGGCAGTCGTGCAGATAGAGTCGGCCGCTTTCGACCAGTCCGGCGGCGCTAATGTATTCACGCCCCCAGGCCCCAAGGAAGCCGTGCAGCCGCAGCGGGTCGAGGCGGCCGCGCAGGTCGCTCCAGGGGCGGATTTCGATGGCATCGGCGACCTCGGCCGCGAAGGCTTGGCGCAGCGCGGCTTCGTTCGGCAAGACGCGCGGCTCGTAGCGCATTGTCAGAGCGCCCCAGGCGTCATAGCGGTTCCAACTCGCGGTTTCCTTGACGATCTGGATGCGCAACCCGGAGACCCGGGTCTTGTCGTAGAGGAAGGTCGCCAGCCCGTTGTGGGTTTCGTTGCTCAACTGACTGATCACTTCAAAGGGAAAAGAGGCCCGCGACAGTCCGCCGTCGCCATGTTCGAACCAGACCCGGCCGGGCCCGACAATGAGGTCACTGCCCCTGCCGTCCTCGGAGAGCCCTTGAATGCCGCGCTCGGCCGGGACCAGATGCCCGCCCTGGCTAAAGAAGCTGAGGGAGAAGGCGCCGAGTTCACGGGCGTCGCCGGGGCAACCTTCGGCGCTGACGAAATAGGTCCCGGCAGCGACGTGCAGCGTGCCGTTGAAGGCTTGCGCTGCCGGGCCGTGCGGTCCGATCGGCCGGAAGGCGCGGTTGTGCAGCGGCCCCTTCGCAACAGCGTCCGAAGATCCGTCCGGGACGCTGGCGGCCGACATCATTTGGCTTGCCGTTAGGTGCCGGCGGCGGTCGTCGAAGGCCGGCTCCGCCACCGGCGTGGAACAGCCGATGTCGGCGAGCTTGGCGGCACGCAGCGTTGCGGTGGCGTTTTCGCCGGCCTCGACAAAGAGCCCGCCCTCGGCCGAGCGGGTGATTTTGTGCAGCAGATTGTCGACGCGCAGGGAAAGCACGCCGTCTTCGACCCGGCCGATGATCCGGCGTTGGCGCGGCGCGTTGATCCGCCAAGCCGGATAGGCGTCGGTGCTGTCGATTGCCTGCACGAAACCGTTGGCATGCACCTCTTCGACCACCAGGGTCTGGCACAGCACGTCGGCTTCGCCGGGGGCGCTCCAGGTCCCGACCCAGGCTCCGGAAAAGGCGGCGATCTCGGCCGGTACTTCGGGGCCTGGCATGGCAATCGCGACATCGCTCGGCAGCGGTGTGCGCCCGGCGCAGACCTCCGGTGCCTTGGCCGTGGCGTCGTCTGTCGCGGCGAGACAGAAAATCATCAAGGCAAAAAAGAAAAATCGCATTGCCACGCCTTCCATGGAGGCAAACCGCGAGGACCGGAGGAAACACCAGCATGCCCAGCAAGGGCCAGTCATCTCAAGTCTTTGAGTCGTCCGGCCCGACGGCCTTGATCATCTGCACGCTTTTCCCACTGGCACCCAAGGGATCGCGCCACGCGCCGGGTCGGAAACCGGCACAATCGTAAAAGCCGACAGCGTCCGGCGCGGCGTTGACCAGAAGTTGGCGCGCCCCCTGTTGCACGGCATGCCCTTCGGCCAGTGCCAGCAGTCTGCCGCCGTGTCCGCGCCTTTGCCGCGCCGCGTCGACGACGACCGTGCGCAGGACGAAACGCCGCCTGTCGAGCCGGTCGAGCCGCAGGCTGCCCACCGCCACGCCCGCATGGATCAGCAGCAACGGCTGGTTGTCCACCATGCGGTCGTCGGGATGGTCATCGCGGTAGTGGCCGAAACGGCCGCGCGCCTCGAACAGGGCCACTCGGCGCAGGCGATGGAAAGTCCGCCAGTCCGCGGCGCTAACGACGGGTTTCAGTTGATACACCTCGTCAGTCATGGCCTTCCCTCGTCCGCCTTATACGCCGTTGATGGCAAGGGTGGAAACAGCGGGGCGCCGGGTCGTACCACCAGACCGCAGAGGCTGTCGGCGGCGGTTGGCTCGGATTTGGCCGTGGGTGCCTCAACGCCGATGTGCCGGAGGATGCGGCCTGCCGTCGCCGGCAAAAAAGGGGCGAGCCCCTGCGCGATGGCGCGCAGCGTGTAGAACAGATCATGCAGGCAGGCGTCCAGCGCCGCGGCCGCCGCCGCGGCTTTTTCGCCGCCGTCGTCACGTGCCTTGGCCAGCTCCCACGGCGCCGTTTGCGTGACATGGCGGTTGGCTTGCTGCACCAGATCCCAGATCGCCGCCAGGGCCTCGTGCAGTGCAAAGGCTTCGACATGTCGGTCGACGCGGCCAGGCAGGCTGTCGGCAGCGATGCGCAACGGCCCGGGCTCTCCGGCGCCCGGCACGACGCCGTCGCAGTAGCGCGTCACCATGCCGAGGCAGCGCTGCACGAGGTTGCCGAGCTTGTCGGCGAGGTCGCTGCGATAGGCCAGGCGCAGGCGCTCTTGCGAGAAATCCCCGTCTTCCGTGCTGCGGATGTGACGCAAGAGGTAATAGCGCAGCACATCGCTGCCGTAGGTCTCGGTCAGGGGCCGCGGGTCGACGGCGTTGCCGCGCGATTTGCCGATCTTGGCGCCGTCAATGGTGACATAGCCGTGCACCAGGATGCGGTCGGGCAGGGGCAGTCCGGCGGAGAGCAGGATGGCCGGCCAGTAGACGGCGTGAAATCGAGTGATTCCCTTGCCGATGACGTGCAGGCGGCGTTCGGCGCCGTGCCAGAAACGCTGCAGCAAGGCCGTCTCGCCGCCGCTGCCGCCGTAGCCGAGTGCCGTGATGTAGTTGCCCAGCGCGTCGAGCCAGACGTAGACGACCTGGTCCGGGTCGTCGGGGACCGGGATGCCCCAACCGCGCGCCCGCGACTGCGAGCGTGAGACGCTGAAATCTTCCAGGCCGCCCTCGACGAGGCTGAGGACCTCGTTGCGCC
>JAJFGM010000257.1 GCA_021776145.1 Kiloniellaceae bacterium
CGCTGGATCAAGCGTCAAAGCGGCGGTCGCTGTTGTCTGGTGCAGTTGGGCCGCAAGGCCGTCAATCGGCTGGACGACTTCGACCTTGCCATCACCTGCCGCCACTTTCGTCTGCCCGTCGATCCCCGCCGTTACGAGACCCTGCTGCCGCTGACCCAGGTCACCGAGGCGAGCCTGGCCACCGCGGGCAAACGCTGGCGGGAGCGTCTGGCGCCGCCGCGACGGCCCTGGGTGGTGCTGCTTGTTGGCGGCACGACGGCGCATCACCGCCTGACGGCGGCGGCTGCACGGCGCATGGCAAGCGAGGTGCAGGCCTTTGCCGAGGCGCGCGGCGGGTACCTGACCTGTGTGACAAGTCGCCGCACGGGCGCCGCTGCGGTCGCCGCGCTGCGCGCCGGTGCGCCGAACGCCGAGGTGCACGAGTGGCGGGCGGTCCAGGCCGAAAATCCCTACATGGGCTACCTGGCGTTGGCGGATGTGCTGGTGGTCACAGGCGAAAGCGAGTCGATGTTGGCGGAGGCCGCCTGGGCAGGCAAGGCGCTGTACATCTATCCGGTCGAGGAGAAACCCGCGTCCCTGCGCACCCGCATCGCCAACATAGTGCTTGCCTGGGCGGCGCGGACGCCCGATACCGCCCTCGGGTGGCTGGGTGGCTATCTGATCCGCCGCGGGTGGGTCGTGCCACCGCGTGATCTGGCGGTCTTGCATGCCGGCATGATCGAGTGCGGCGTGGCGCGCCGATTCGGCGTCGAAGCGGATATTACAGGCGTCGCGCAACTGCCCGATCTGAGTCTCTTGCGCGACCGCATCTGGGCGCTGCTCGACCATGGCTGACCGCTTGGCCGAAACGACCCCGAAATTCCCCGGCGCTCGTCGACGCGGCTCGAGGTCGCCGGGGCACGAAAAGGATGCAATCGGTTGAGTGGTTGGCTCATACGCAGCGGGCACATCGCGTTTGACGGCGAGCGCACGGTTTGGCTGCACGGTACCGAGAAGTCGGATTTTCAGGCGGCGGTCCCCTTGGTGCGCGCCTTGCAGACCCGCTATCAACGCCTCGATTACCTCTTCACCTGCCCCGATGCGGAGGCCCGCGACTGGCTGCGTGCCGAGTATCCCAATGCCGTCGTGACGCCGCCGCCCTGGTCGCTGGCTTACTGCGTCGATCGCTTTCTGGTGAACATCAACGTGCGCTGTCTGCTGCTGCTCGGCGATGTCGAATCCATCGATCCGGTGATCCCGCGGCGCGCCAAGAATCGCGAAGTCCCGACTGTTGCCGTCTTTGCCCGCCGGAGCGCCGGCAAGGCGGATGACGGCCTGGCTTGGCTGGGCGCCTGCGAACATGCTTTCGCGGCGAGCCAGGATGCCGGACGTGCCCTGGTCGAAGCCGGATTGCCGGACGCTGCCGTGACGCTGGCGAAGCTTGGCGATGCGGCGGGGGTCGCCGCCATGTCCGCGGTTGTCGAGCCGCTCTTGATGCGCGACCTGAAGATCCTGCGCAGCAAGGCGCGCGCCATAAGGCGCCGCCTCGAGGCCGCGGCCTTGTGGTGCATGGATCAGCCACGGTTGTGTCGCTTGCTGGCCTTCAAGGTCCAGCGAGTCGATACGCTCGAGGCGCTCAACGAAACGCTCGGCCGGCCCGAGACCATCCTGTGCCTGGGCAATGGCCCGAGTTCGGAAAGCCAAGAGCTGAGGGATCTGAAGTTCGACAGCCTATTCCGGGTCAACCATCTGTGGCTGAAGCGTGGCTTTCTGCTGCGCCCGGACGTCGTCTTTACCGGCTCCAAGGCCTCCCTGGCGGTGGTTAAGGGTGCGATCTTCGGATTGCAATCGATCAAGTCGGAATCGCGCCTGCTGGTGACGCGTCTGCTCGGCTTCACCACCGGCAGCATGCGTTATATGACCTTGGAGCGTTTCGACCTTTTCCTCTTCCGCGAGGAATGGCGGGGCGTGCGTCCGACCAACGGCGCCGCCATGCTGGCCACCGCTGTCGCCCTGCAGCCCAAGCGTCTGGTGGTGGCCGGGATCGACCTTTTCAGCCATCCCGCCGGCAGCTATCCCGGCGATGAAAAGACCCCGAATGCCTATTCGCCGGGTCACGCCGCCGAGTCCGAGCTGGCCTTGCTGATGCAGGCCCTGGACCGCTATCGCGGCGAATTGGTGATCCTCAGCAGCGCCTTGGAAGAGAACTGGCGGGAGTTCAAGTCGGCCCGGGGAGATGAATTTCGGCCGCAACTGCGGGAAACCGCAGGTGATTGATCCAGCGCAATGGGGCCGCCCGCGTGGGCGCGATAGAACGACGGCATATTGTCAGGAGGCGGCCGCTGATATAATGGTTGCCCGGTCGCAATCGGCTTGGGGCCGTGAGGCCTCGGGCGTGGCACAACCCCGGAGGCCGCGGAGACCTTTTCTTGCGAACCCGGGCTACACAAGAGTCCAAGTTTTGCCATCTTTAATCAGGGATTAGCTTCGTGACCGCCGCTCAGACCATTTTCAAGACCAAGATTCGCCATAAGCGGATTGGCCACCTTCTTCGCATCGAGCGCGACCGGCCGCCTGGAACCCGCGAAAAGCCGGAACTTGTGGTGTTGGACCTCGCCGAAGGCGTGGAGCCCAGCGGCAAGCCGCCGGTGCGCATCTTTCTCGGTACCGAGACGGCACAGCACCGCGCCGAGCGGATATTTATCTGGTCGATCCTGCAGGTCCGCGATCCGGCGCGGCGCTACGAAATCTACCTGATGAAAAGTCTCGTCGGCTTCGACCGCTTGAAATGGAAGACGGGCTTCACGGCCTATCGCTACGCCATTCCCGACCTTGCCGGCAAGACCGGACGGGCGATCTACAATGACGTCGATCAGATCTATATGACCGATCCGGCCGTGCTCTTCGACATGGACATGCAAGGTTGCGGTCAACTCTGCATCACCGAGAAGGAAACGGCGGTGATGCTGCTCGACTGCGAAAAGATGGCCAAGCTCTGGCACATCGAGGATGCCCAGCGCAGCGAGCGCCACAAGTTCTTCCGCCACCGCGTGCAGGCCATCGACGGCATGTGGGGCCGGCTCGACGGCGGCTGGAACGCGCGCGACCACGAATACGTGCCCGGCAAATCGCACCTCTTGCACTACACGACCCTGCAGATGCAGCCTTGGCGGCCTTTCCCCAAGGTGCTGCGCTACAAGAACAATCCCGACGGCGATATCTGGTTCGAAATGGAACGTGCCGCCGACGCCGCCGGGTACACGATCTTTACCGAAGAGAACCCAAGTCAGGGCTATCTGCATATGGTCGAGATGTACAAGACCATGCACGAGGAAGGCTCGCCGGAACACGGGCGCCCGCCGGAAAAGACCTTCACCGGCAAGTCGCTGACCGAGCACATCGCGCCGATCGCCGGCTTGATCAAGGAAACCGGCGCAAAGACTTTGCTCGACTATGGCTCCGGCAAGGCCGGCCTCTACGATCTCTATCCCGGCGAGCCGGAAGGTTCGCGCTTCAAGTCCATGAAGACGTGGGGCGAGACCAGGGTGACTTGTTACGATCCCGGATACGCGCCCTATTCCGGTCCGATCGAGGCCGAGTACGACGGGGTGATCTGCTCCGACGTGCTGGAGCACATCACCGAAGAGGACATTCCCTGGGTGCTCGACAAGCTGTTCCGCCATGCGCGGAATTTCGTCTATGCGGTTGCGGCCTGCTATCCGGCAAAGAAATTCCTGCCGGATGGGCAGAACGCGCACTGCACTTTGGCCGAACCGCAGTGGTGGCTGGAGCAGATGGAAAGCGCGGCGCGACGCAACCCGGGGATCAAGTGGACGCTCTGTGCCCAGTTGAAGGGCACATTCGGCAAGAGTGACCGCGTCTTCCACGGCTAACACCTAGGCGGCGACCTTCGGGATGGCGGCACGGCGCGAACATCCGCCGCGCGGCCGGTCCCGAACGCCGCCCCGCGACAGGGCACATGGCAGAACTCGGATATTCCAAACTAAAGGGCTTCAGGCGGCGTATGGCCAAGGCCCGTTTCGCCCTGGCGCGTCGGCTGATGGGCCACGTCACCCTGCGCGACGAGAACCACAGCTACAACTTCGACCCCAAGTCCTTTCGCGAGATCTGGCGCATCAGCAGCATCTTCCTCAAGGAGGAGGGCACGGTCGAACTGCTGCGCCGCGAACTGCGCGAGGGCGATGTCTTCTGCGATATCGGCGCCAACATTGGGCTTTACAGCATCATGGCCGCGGCGCGCACCGGCGACAGCGGTAGGGTCTATGCCTTCGAGCCGCTGGCATCGAACTTTTCGAGCCTGGTCGAGAACATTCAGCTCAACTGCTTCTCCGAACGCATTGTGCCTTTCTCGCTGGCCTTGACCGATACGCCGGGGGTCTTTCCCTTCCACTATATGAGCCTCGAGGCCGGCTCTTCCGGCAGCCAGCTGCACCGGCCGGTGAGCGACCAAGAAGCCGTCTATCAGCCTCTGGTGACCGAAATGAAATACGGCACCAGTCTGGACGCGCTCCTCGTGGCCGGCGAGATCCGTCCGCCGACGGTCATCAAGATCGATGTCGACGGCAACGAGGCGCGGATCCTGCGCGGTATGCGGGGCCTCCTCTCGGGCGACGACAAGCCGCGCGCCGTCTCCGTCGAGGTCAACCGGCGCGAAAAAGATGGCGTCTTCGCCTTCATGGCCGAGCAAGGCTATGCCTTCTCCGACCGCAATGACACGATGGGCGGATTGCGTAAGATCAAGGCCGGGGCCGACCCGGAAGACGTTGCCTACAATGCGATTTTCCGGCCCAGCAACGGGGGCGACGAGTAGGAAGCCCAATGAGAATCAGGCAAAGACGGACGACATGCTGAACTTCGACAGGGCCGAGTTCGATTACGATCCCTTTCCCATAGGGATCGCGCGCAACGTCATCGACCCCGATGTCTATGAAGAGATGATCGCGACCTTCCCGGATGTGTCGCTGTTCCACTCTATGGACTTCAATGGCGTCAAACACTCCCTTTCGAAGGTCAACAACAAGCGCCAGTACTACCAGCATCTGTCGCAAAATCCGACGTGGCAACGCTTCTACGACTACATTGACAGCGAAGATTACATCCGCCAGACCATGGCCATGCTGAAGAGCCACAAGCTGGATCTCGGTCTCAGCAACAAGCCCCTCGGCGAACGCCTGATCAAACGTTGGAAAGCCTTGAAGAAGGGCAGCCCACAGCCGCATATTCCGCGGCTTCGCTCGCGTTTCGAGTTCAGCTCCATGCCGGTGACCGGCGGCAGCATTCGCCCGCACACCGACCTCCACTCCAAGGTCGTGACCATGGTCGTGCCGATTCTGGCTAAAGACGAATGGAAGGTAGAATACGGCGGTGGCACCAGTGTGGTCTGGCCCAAGGACCGCACGCGCAGCTTCAACCCGACCAACGCCTATTTGGATTTTGACGAGGTCGACTGCCTCAAGACCTTCGACTTCGAGCCGAACCAGTGCCTGATCTTCGTGCGCGCGCCCAATTCCTGGCACGCGGTCTTGCCGATGACCGGCAATGACCCCAAGGTCCTGCGCAAGACCCTGACCATCAACATCGAAGTCGACTGAGGGGCATTCAGGCCCAATTCCGTCAGGCTGGGCGGCGCATCTTCGGCGCGCCCTTGACCAGTTCCAGCTTCAATCGCCCGAGCCGATAGATGCGGTCGGCGCTTTCGCTCCAGGCCTCGCTGTGGGTGATGGCGAGGATCGTCATGTCGCCGGCGAGGCGGCTGATATTGCGGCAGATGTCGTTTTCGGTGGTGGGATCGAGGGCGCTGGTGACCTCGTCGAGGATCAGCAGTTTCGGCTTGCTGGCCAGGGCGCGCGCCAGGGCGATGCGCTGGCGCTGGCCGCCGGAGAGAGCGGCGCCCTTTTCCCCGACGACGCTGTGCAAGCCCTCGGGCAGGGCGGCGACAAAGTCCCAGGCGCCGGCCGCCTGCAGGGCTTCGCGGACTTCGGTTTCGCCGATACGCGGATCGCCGAGGGTGATGTTGGCCAGCACGCTGTCGTGGAACAGCACCAGTTCCTGGGGCACATAGCCGATCATATCGCGCCACTTTTCAAGATCGATGTCGGTGAGCTGTAGACCGTCGACCCAGACCTCGCCCTGGTCGGGCTGGTAGAGCCCCAGAAGCAGGTCGGTGATGGTTGTCTTGCCGGTGCCGGAATTGCCGGTCAGCACGGTGATCTCGCCGGCCGGGATCTCGAGCGACAGGTTGCGCAGGACTGGCGCGTTGGCGTGTTTGAAAGAGACGCCCTGTAGCCGACAGCCTTCTTCCAGGCTCGGCGCCTTGCCGCCGGGATTGGCCTCGCGCGCCGCCGCGGCCTCGTCGATCAACTGGCGAATGGCCCAATAGGGGCTTTCCAGCAACACCGCTTTCTGGAACTGCTGCTGAATGCTGCCGACGCTGGAGACCGTACGGAACAACAGCGCCGCCAGAATCAGCAGTTCCGACAGCGGTACGTCCCAATAGGTCATGGCGGCGTAAAATCCGATACCGCCGGCGATCGCCAGGAACATCTCCTGCAGGTTTTTCAGCGCGTACTGGCTAATGACCTGGCGCTCGAGGGCGCGTTTCAGTTGGCCCAACTTCTTGTCGAAGAGGTTGGCGAACTTGGCTTCCTTGGCCATGGCCCGCAGCGGCTTGATGTTGCTGAGGGCGTCGCTCAGATAGGTGACGAGTTCCGAGGTTCGCTCGGTCTGGCGGCGGCCGGCCTTCTTGGCGATGCGCACCAGGAAGTGCAGCGAAACCGCTATGGTGCCACCCATGACCAGGGCCGCCAGCGCCAGCTGCCAGGAAATCAGCGCCGCGATACACACCGAGATGACGGTCTGCAGCACGTGGGTCTGGAAGTTCGCGGCCATCAGGTAGGCTTGGCCCGAGCGCGTCGCGTCGACCGAAATGGAGTTGGCGATGCGGCCGACGGGCTGATGCGTGAAATAGGCCCATTCGACTTTCAGCAGCCGTTTGATGAGCTGCGAGCGCAGGCCGGTCGCGACCTCGGCCAGGGCGATGCCGACATAGCGCATGGCGGCGATGGTCAAGAGGCATTTCAGCGTGATGCAGGCGACGACAACGGTAAGCAGGGTCGGCAGGTCGGCATTTAACCCGATCCCGCCGAGCGCGTTGACGACCATCTGATGCAGGGGCGAGCTTTCCGCGGCGCCGGCGTCGAGTTTCAGCGACAGCAGCGGCAACAGGCCGGCCAGGCCTAGACCGGACGAGAGTCCGGCCAGGGCGAGGCAGCCGAGGACGACCCAGGGCCGGGCTTCCCGGGTTCCAAAGAAGATGCGCAATACGCCAAGCATGGCCCTTCTTTTACCGGAAAAGCGCGGGGGTCAAGGACTATTGCGGCCGCAACGATGCCGCGACGGGCCGGGTCCGATGGACCGTTTAGGGTAATGCTAGGGCACTGCCACCAGGCTCAATGTTGGCGTTGGCACCAGAGTGAGGTTTACCGGGCTGGTGTATTTGTTATCGGCTCCGGTCACCGAATCAATGGCGCTGCTCAGACCCAAGGTAAAGGCGACATCGAGCGCGGCGCCTGCGATACCGGTCCTGATTTCCCATCCGCTCGGGTTCAGGAATGTGGTCGTTTGAAAGCCGTCCTTGCTGCATGTGATGGTCAAGTCGTGCTTGGATTTCTGAACATTGATCGTGGTCGGCGTATTATCGACCTTGGCGATTTCGTCACCCTCGCGCTGCAGCGTGCAGGTCGCGTTGTTAGGGTTTGTATTGATGACGATATCTTGGGATGTGCCTTGCACGATTGAAGAACAGCCCCAGACAGCGAGCCCTGCCAGGCCGACTGTAAAAATGCGCAAGAAAGCCATCGAAGAACTCCTGAAATTAATCCGACGACTCAATGTGTTGTGAGTGGCGGTATCGCATCGCCCCAATCGAATGGCGCGTGGCTTTGAGTTTGGATTCAAAGCCCTTTGGTTCCTTATTTGACCTAGCGCCAATGCCTTTCGAATTGGTTAATGCATCATGAATTTTGGCTAATTTGCAGCAATTTTTGCCCGCTGGAGTGTTCGGATCGAAGATGCCTGATTTCCGCCGAGTGCGGCAAAGGGTGTCAGCTATGCCAGTCTGGCCAAAACCCTGTCGCTGGCTTCCAGCGCGCCTTCAAGGAAACCGCCGTGGAGCCGCGCTGTCTCGCTGCCGGACAGAAGAATACGTCCCTCCCAAAGCGTTTCGTATTCGCCCGGCAGACCATAGGCCGGATGGTGGTTTGGCGGTTGCCGGTCGTCGGCGGTCGCGGTCAGGGTCTCCTCGGCCCAGTCCTGCAGGCGCAGGGCGAGCGGATCCGCGGCGGCGTCACCGAAAAGGCGGACCAGCTGTGCGTGGGCGGCGTCCAGAATGGCCGGCGCGCGCCCGCGTCTGCTGTCGGCCGGGGTGCCGACGAAACCGAACAGGGCGTAGGGACCGCCGCTGGCCGGCGATGCATCGTGTACTTCCGCCAGCGGGCCGCGGTGGCTGACGGCGTCGCCGGAAAACCCCTGCTCACGCCAGAAGGGCCGCTCGTAGAGCGCTACCACCTTGGCGTGGCCGGCCATCCAGGTCGGCAGGCTCCGCAGGCGGCTTGCCAAGAGGGACTCCAACGCCGGCGCGAAGGCGATCGATTGCGCCAGCAGGCGCGGCGGCAAGGCGATCACCGCCCGCGCGCTGCTAACAGTGATGGTCTCTCCGTTCCGCAAAACTTGCGATTCGACGCCGCTTTCGGTCCGCGCGATGCGGCGGACTCTGCTGTCGAGCCATAGGCGTTCTGTCGGCAGTCGCTGCGCCTGGCCCGTCACCAGGCCGCCGAGCCCTTCCTGCAAGCGGTAGGATCCGCTCATGCCGGCACCGGCGAAGGTTTGCCGCGGCACGCCGTCCTCGGCCTCGAAAAGCTGGGCGCCTTGGTCATATTGCAGAAATGCCGCGAGGCCGAGATCGCCGACCAGTCTCGCCATGCGCGCCTGACCGGGCCAGAACCAGGACGGGCCAAAATCGAACTGGGCCCGCGATTCGCCACCGTCGGG
>JAJFGM010000258.1 GCA_021776145.1 Kiloniellaceae bacterium
GTCAAGGACGTCAAATCTTCCCTAGTTTCGCGATGTGCGTTGCAACCCGCTGACGACCTCGAGGAAGGCCTTGATCATGCGCGAGTCCGCGCGTTCGGCGAGGCAGACCACGTGCGCATAGGTGAAGACCTCGGCATTCAACAGCCGTACAGTGCGCAGATCCTCGTGCGGCACGAACTCGATATCCGAGACGACGCCAATCCCAATCCCTCGCTGCACCGCCATCCACACGGCCTCTCGCGAGCCGATCTCCATGACGGGCTCGATCGCCACGCCGGCGCGCTGCAAGGCGGCTTCGAAGGCCAGTCTGGTCGTTGATCCAACCTCGCGCAGCACCACGCGTTCGCCCTTTAATTCCTCCAGACGAACCGCCTTGCGGCGGGCGAAGCGGTGCTTCTTGTTGACGAAGACAACGACGGGATGGCGGCTGAAGGGTCGCGCAAGAATACGCGGATCGTCTTCGATGTGCGCCAGTACGCCGATGTCGGCGTGAAAGTCGAACAGCGCCTGCAAGGCCTGTTGTGAATTGCCCGTTTCAACAGAAACCCTGATACCCGGGTAGCGCTCATTGAAACTGGCGAGCATCTCGGTCACGTGATACGGGCCTACGGCCGCGACTTTGAGGTGTCCGCTGTGGAAGCCGCCGACTCCATTCAGCAGATCCACGGCTTCGGCTTCAAGGGTCAGTATGCGCTTGGTCAGCTGGAAGAGTTGCCGCCCGGTATCGGTCAGGACCACCTTGCGGCCACGACGGTGAAAAAGCTCGACCTGGAAGTAGTCTTCCAAGCCTCTGACTTGAACCGTAATTGTTGGCTGAGTGACATTCAGGGCGCGCGCCGCAGCCGTGAAACCACCCTCGGTCGCAACGGCATGAAAGGATCTGAGTTGCGTCTGTAGCATAGATACAGTCTATACATCATATTATTTATTTCGATTTAACTTATAGTTTGCCCTGTGAAACGATAGCGCAATTGAATTTTCACGACAGGGGGGCGTCGTGTGGCGTTTTCGCAATCCGGTCACCGTCGTCTTTGGCGCCGGAAGCCTGACTGAAACGTCGAACGCGCTGGCTGGCCGGGACTACGTTCTCGTCACCTATCGCGAACCGCTGTTCAGAAAACTTGCCGACCGCTTGATTGGCGTCGCGGGCCCACCGCGGGCGACAATCGACGCTATTTCACCCAATCCCGATTTCGACTCGCTTGACCGCTGTTGCGCAACGCTGGCCGCGCTGGGCGCCGCACCGCCCTGCATTGTCGCGCTTGGCGGCGGATCGGTCATCGATGCGGCCAAGGTGCTTTCCGCCGGCGCCGGCGGATTTGGCCCGGTGCGGCATTTTCTCGAAACCGGTACGGCAGAGGACGCGCTTACGGATATTCCGCTGATCGCCCTGCCGACCACCGCCGGAACCGGCAGCGAGGTCACCTGTTGGGCCACCGTCTGGGACAAACAGGCCAATCGCAAATACTCGCTGTCGCGTGGCAATCTCTATCCCCAGTGGGCGATCGTCGATCCGGAGCTAACCCACGCCATGCCCGCGGATCTGACCGTCAGCACAGCGCTCGATGCCTTGTCGCACGCCTTGGAAGCGATTTGGAATTGGCACGCCAACCCCGTGTCCACCCACCTCGCCGTCGCCGCCGCCCGCGACATCCTGGAATACCTGCCGGCCCTGACGCGGGATCTCGGGTCCGCGGATTTACGCGCGCGGCTATCTCGGGCGGCGCTGATGGCGGGATTGGCCTTTTCCAACACACGCACGGCGCTGGCGCACTCGTTGTCCTATCCGATCACGTTGCGCCACGGCGTGCCGCACGGCTTGGCCTGCTCCTTCACACTGCCCATGGTGATGCGCGGCGTAATCGGCGAGGACGCGGATTGTGACGCAGCTCTGGCTCGCATATTCGGCCCGGATCTACCGGCCGGCGCCGCCCGACTTGGCGATTTTCTCAACGAACTAGGAGTGTCGAGTGACGCGGTCAGCTACGGGCTCGCTCCGGGCGAGTTTCGCGGTCTGATCGCGGACGCTTTCGACGGTGAACGCGGACGTAATTTCATCGGCCGACGCGACCGCGTCCTTGCGGCCGAAAACGGGAGTTCCGGTTAGAGCGATTTTTCATAAAGGGAGGAAACCATGTCGAAAAGACAAGAATACACATCGTTTGTACGGCGGCATGGGCTGGTACCTGAAGCAAAGCGTTCAGCAGATCGAAACCAAGCGGGTGGCCGCAATCCTGCTGTCCATCGTCTTATTGGTCGTGGTTGCCGAATTGATTTCGGCTTGGGCGCGCCTGCGTATCAGCAGGGCCCGCTAGAGCAACTTCCGACTGCCGTTAGCGGCCTGTGGCGCAAAGAGGCAAAAGGTTTACTCGGTCGGCTTTGGCGCGACTGGCTTGATCTCGCCCATGTTCGGCAGGCCGCGCTCGCGGCGCGGCGTGTGGCCAAAAAAATCGCGATAGCACTTCGAGAAATGCGACGCCGAGACAAATCCGCAAGCCAGTGCCACGTCGATCACCGACATGTTGGTCTGCAACAGCAGCAAACGCGCCTTGTTGAGCCGCAGTTCCAGGTAGTAGCGCGCCGGCGAGCGGTTAAGGTACTTGCGGAAAAGCCGCTCGAGCTGGCGCGACGATAGGCCGGAACCGGCCGCCAAGTCGCCGCGGCTGAGCGGTTCTTCCAGGTTGGCTTCCATATTGGCGATGACGCTGAGCAGCTTTGGGTGCCGCACGCCCAGGCGGGCCGGAAGCGACATGCGCTGGTGATCGTGGTGGTCGCGAATACGCTCGTGCATGAACTGGTCGGCAACCCTGGCGGCAAGATCATAGCCTTGCTGCTGGGCGATCACGTTCAGCATCATGTCGATGGCGGCGGTGCCGCCGGAACAGGTGAAGCGGTTGCGGTCGATTTCGAAGAGATCGGTCGTCACGTCGATATCGGGGAATTCCTCGCAAAAGGCGGCCAGATTCTCCCAATGGATGGTGCAGCGGTAGCCGTCCAGCAGCCCGGCGCGGGCCAGAACGTGGCTGCCCGTGCAAAGGGCGCCAAGATCGGCACCCTGCCTGTCCATGCGGCGCAACCAGGAATTAAGCTGCTTGTTCTCGAACAAGTGGACGTCCACACCGCCGCAGACAATCAGCGTGCGCAGCGCCGCGGCCTGCTCGAGGCCGCCCTCGGGATGCAGCTCGATCCCGTTCGACGAGGCGACCGGCGTACCGTCAACTGAAAAGAGGTGCCATTCGTACAGCCCCTCGCCGCTCAGGCGATTGGCCACCCGCAAGGACTCGATGGCCGACGTCAGGGCGATCATCGAGAAGTTCGGAACCAGAATGAAACCTAGCTTCTGCGGCCGTTCGAAAGGTGTATTGCCTAGCATACGCTGAACCGGAACGGGCTATATCGTCAATGTCTCGTACAAGAAAAACGATGTCGCGAACAGGAAAAAATCCGCCGTGAACTCGAAAGCTAGGTCTACCGCCATAGAGTGCTTTGTGCGACGTTGAGGTCTTCGGGAATGCCTGCCCCTTATCCAGCGGGAAAGTCGGTTATCAGGGCATCCATAAAGGGAGCGACCGCCCCATGAAATCGCGCTATTCGGTCTTCAGCCTGATTCGCAATGCGCTGAAGCACCACCAGGACTGGCCCAAGGTCTGGCGCAGCCCGGAGCCCAAACCGGCTTACGACATCGTCATCGTCGGCGGCGGCGGGCACGGTTTGGCGACGGCCTACTATCTGGCCAAGCTGCACGGACTGCGCAACGTCGCGGTGATCGAGCGCGGCTGGCTGGGCGGCGGCAACACGGGCCGCAATACGACGATCGTGCGCTCCAACTATCTTTGGGACGAGTCGGCGGCGCTTTACGAGCATGCGCTCAAGCTCTGGGAAGGGCTGTCGCAGGAACTCAACTACAACGTCATGTTCTCGCAACGCGGCGTGCTGAACCTGGCGCACAACCAGCACGATCTGCGCGAGTTGAGCCGAAGGGTCAACGCCAACCGCCTGAACGGCGTCGATTCCGAGTTCGTCAGTCCGCAGCAGATCAAGGAACTGGTTCCGATCATGGATCTGCGCGAAAACGGCCGCTACCCGGTTCTCGGCGCCTCGTTGCAGCGCCGCGGCGGCACGGCCCGCCACGACGCCGTTGCCTGGGGTTACGCGCGCGCCGCCGATGCCTTGGGGGTCGATATCATCCAGGAATGCCCGGTCAATGGCTTTCGCATTGAAGACGGCCGGGTTACGGGTGTCGAGACCGGCAAGGGATTCATCGCCGCCGGCAAGGTCGGCATCGTCACCGCCGGGCACTCAAGCGTCATGGCCAACCTCGCCGGCTTCCGCCTGCCGATCCAGTCGGTGCCCCTGCAGGCCCTGGTCTCGGAACCGGTCAAGCCGATCATCGACACGGTCGTCATGTCGGGTGCGGTACACGCCTATGTCAGCCAGTCCGACAAGGGCGAACTGGTGATCGGCGCCGGCGTCGATCACTTCATCGGCTATGGCCAACGCGGCAGCATGCCAGTCACCGAAGAGACCCTGGCCGCCGTCTGCGAGCTTTTTCCGCTGTTTCGCCGCATGCGCATGCTGCGGCAGTGGGGCGGCATCGTCGACACCTGCCCCGACGCCAGCCCGATCATTTCGAAAACCCCGGTTGAAGGCCTCTTCATCAATTGCGGTTGGGGCACCGGCGGCTTCAAGGCGACCCCGGGATCAGGCTGGGTTTTCGCCCATACCATCGCCAAGAACGAACCCCACGCCTTGAACGCGCCCTTCAAGCTCGACCGCTACCAGAGCGGCTTTCTTATCGACGAACACGGCGCCGCGGCCGTCGCGCATTGAGCGCGCGCAGGGAGACTGAATAGATGCTGCTGATCGATTGTCCGCACTGTGGGCCGCGTTCCGAGATGGAATACAGCTATGGCGGCGAAGCCCACATCCACCGACCAAAGGATCCGCAAAAGGTGAGCGATGCCGAATGGGCCGATTTCGTCTTCCTGCGCGACAACACCAAAGGCGTGATCCTCGAGCGCTGGAACCACGCACAGGGTTGCCGGCGCTGGTTCAACGTGGCGCGCGATACCGTGACTTACGAGATTTTAGCGGTCTATCCCATGGGATCGAAACCGCCGAAACTCGAACTCAAGACCTACGTCTGAGGAGCGGTCGACATGGCTGGAC
>JAJFGM010000259.1 GCA_021776145.1 Kiloniellaceae bacterium
CAACGACGCCAAGATTCCGGCCTTCTCGACCTGCGCCTCCTCACCCACCCTGCCGCTGATGGGCGGCGATTTCATGTTCGCCAACTTCCCCGGCGACAATGTGCAGGCAACAGTCTCCGCCGAGTGGTCACACCAACAAGGCCACAAGGTCGCCTACATCCTCTATTCGCCGGACAGCCAATACACCACCCTGCCGCTCTACTTCTCCGACGTCTTCAAGGCGCTGGGCGGCACGGTCGCCGGCCAGGGCACCTACTCCATCGGGCAGCAGGATTTCTCCGCCGAAGTGACCAAGATCAAGAGCCTGCAACCGGCCCCCGACGTCATCATGACCTCGGCCTACGAGCCCGACTTCCCGGCCTTTATACGGCAGTTGCGCGCCGCCGGCGTTGACGCCCAGGTCGTCGGCAGCGACGGCATCGATTCGCCGACCACGTTCTCGCTCGGCAAGGCCGCCGAAGGCGTCGTCTTCACCACCGCCGGACATGCCACCCCGGGCAGCAACCTCGAGGCCTTCAACGCCAAATACAAAGCCAAATACGGCCGCGAGTCCGAAACCGTGTTCAACGCCATCGGCTACGATCTGATCAAGGTCATCGAAGCCGGCGTGCTGGCCGCCGGAACGACGGAATCCATTGCCTTGCGCGATGCCGTCGCCAACCTCGAGAACATCGAGGGCGCGACCAGCAAGATCACCTACAAGGGCACGTCCGGCATGCCGGTGCGCGAGGTTTCGCTGATCCGCGTCAAGGGCGGCGCGCGCGAGTTGGTCGGCCAGCCCGCGCCAACCGCCTCGCTGGTTCCAGCTCCGCGCATGCAGTAGACCGCATCCGAGGAGGACCACCAGAGGAGGATCAAGGTGCTTCTGTCGGCCTCCGCCTTGGCGGTGAATTACGGCGCTGTCGAGGCCGTTCGCGGCATCGACATCGCCGTCGGCGAAGGCGAAATCGTCGCCCTTCTGGGGGCCAATGGTGCCGGCAAGTCGTCGACGCTGAACGCCATCGTCGGTCTGGTGCCGAGCCACGCCAAGGCGATCGACTTCGCCGGCGAGAACATCGTTGGAATGCCGACGGAGCACCTGGTCCGCCGCGGCTTGACCCTGACGCCGGAGGGCCGCCGGGTATTCGCATCCCTGACCGTCGAAGAGAATCTTTTGCTCGGTGGCTACACTCTTGGCGCCAAGTCGGCGGCCTACAAAGATAATCTGGCGCAGCTTTTCGACCTTTTCCCGATCCTCAAGGAACGCCGCGGCCAGCTTGCCGGTACACTGTCGGGCGGGCAGCAGCAGCAGTTGGCCATCGCCCGTTCGATGATGTCGTCTCCCAAGCTGCTGTTGCTCGACGAACCCTCGCTCGGCCTGGCGCCACGGATCCTCGAGACCATCTTCGAGCTCATCGCCAGGTTGCGCCGGGACGGCGTGACCATTCTACTGGTCGAACAGAACGTCGCCATGTCCCTCGAGATCGCCGACCGCGGTTACGTCATGGCAAGCGGCTCGATCGTCGCCAGCGGCACGGCGGCGGAACTGGAATCCTCGCACATCGTCGAGCAAGCCTATCTCGGCGCGCAGGCCTGAGAGATGGAGCTTTTCATCCAACAGACCGTCAACGCCGTCGCTCTCGGCGGCACCTATGCCCTGTTGGCTTTGGGCCTGGCGATCATCTTTTCCATCATGGGCATGATCAACTTCGCGCACGGCGAATTGATGACCACGACCGGCTACGTCCTGATGTATTGCGGCCTGGCCGGCGTGCCCTTCTACCTGGCCGCGCCGCTGGCGGTGGTCGGCGCCGTGCTTGCCGCCATGGCCATGGAAAGGCTCGCCTTTCGGCCGGTGCGCAATTCCAGCGGCGCCACCATGCTGGTCACCAGCTTCGCCGTCGCCATCATCCTGCAGACCCTGTTCCAGAATTTCATCTCGAAGCGCTCGCAGCCGGTGGCGCTGCCCGACGTCTTCGCCCAGGCGGTCGAGATCGGCGGCCTGACCATCGGCGTCAACCAGATCTCGTCGATCGTCATAACCGTCGTCATGCTGGTCTTTCTCAACCTCTTCCTCACCCGCACGGCCGTGGGCATCGCCATGCGCGCCGCCGCCGAGGATTTCCCGGTGGCGCGGCTGATGGGCGTTCGCGCCAACGCGGTGATCAGCGGCGCCTTTGCCCTGTCGGGCCTCTTGGCCGGCGTCGCCGGCGTGCTGTGGGTGGCGCAGCGCGCCTCGGTCGACCCGCTGATGGGCTTCGTGCCGGTGCTCAAGGCCTTCATCGCCGCCATCCTTGGCGGACTCGGTAGCCTCACCGGGGCGGTGGCCGGCGGCTTCGCGCTCGGCTTCATCGAAATCTATCTCACCGCCTACCTGCCGGATGACATTCAACCCTTCAAGGAATCCCTCGGGCTCGGGCTGGTCATCCTGTTGTTGCTGTGGCGGCCCAACGGGCTCATACCGGCGGTGTCCTTGAGTAAGGAAAAGGTCTGATGCCTAAGCCAAAGGAGAGCAATTCCGTGAGCAGGTTCCCGGCCAGGAGAACTGGGAGGCTGAGGTGACGAAAAACACCACATCCGACAGGAACGATGAGGTTACCCTGCGCGTCGACAGTGATCCCGAGCCCGTGGTGGTGCTCAACCCACGCGGCGCCTCGCGCTTTGTCATCACCTGCGATCATGCCGGGCGGCGCATGCCGGCACGCCTCGGAAGTCTGGGACTTGACGACCGCGATCTCGAACGTCACATCGCCTGGGACATCGGCGTTGCCGAAACCGCGCGCCACCTGGCCGAGCGGCTCGACGCGCCGTTGGTGCTGCAGAGTTATTCGCGCCTGGTCATCGACTGCAACCGGCCACTCTCGGTCGCTTCGTCGATCCCGGAGGTGAGCGACGGCACGGCCATCCCCGGCAACGCGAATCTGGCGTCGGCGGCGCGCGCGGCGCGGGCCAACGAAATCCACCGACCCTATCACGAGGCCATCGCGGCCCTGCTCGACACGCGGGTGATCGATGGGCCGGAGCCTGTGCTCTTCGCCCTCCACAGCTTCACGCCCGAGCTGGAGGTTGAGCGCAAGCCGCGCCCCTGGGATCTGGGCCTGCTTTACAACCGCGACGACCGCCTCGCCCAACACTTCGAGCGCGCCCTTGACGAAGAAGCGCACGGCTACAACGTCGCCCACAACGAACCCTACGCGGTCAGCGACGAGTCCGACTACACTCTGCCGGTGCACGGCGAAGGGCGCGGTATCCACAACCTGTTGCTCGAAATACGCAACGATCATCTGCGCGAACGCGACCGCACCCGTGCCTGGGGCCACTTTCTCGGCGGCATCCTGAAA
>JAJFGM010000260.1 GCA_021776145.1 Kiloniellaceae bacterium
CTTCGTCCGTGCCGCCTGAATTCAACTCGTCGAGAACGACGACGCCGCTCGGTAAATCGCCGCCGGCGACGTCTGCCGCCGCGCCGCCAAGGCGATTGTAACTGTCCGAGAGAACACCGATCTGGACCCCGCTGCCGTCGACGCCGAAGGTGGCGCGTGCGTCATCGGCGTTCAGCGCCACGTCGCCCTGGCTGGTCACCGCCCCGACGTTGGGCAGGCTGAAGGCGGCGCGGGCAAAGTTGAGATCGGCGATTTCGGGCAAGACTTCGATCATCGCCACCGGCAAGAGGCCTGAGGCCACAGCGCCAAAGCTGGCGCCCCGTTCAAGACCGAAGGTTTCCAACGCCTGCAACAAGGCGGCACCGTCGCCCGACTGCGCGACCGCGTCGATGACAATGTATCCGTCATCGTCCGCCGCGCTGGGGCCCGCCTCGGCGTTCAGGCCGAAGGCGGCCAGGGCGCCACCGACCTTGGCCAATACGCCGGCCTTGATGTCGGCAATATAGGCCGCGAGTTCGGCGCCGGCCTGCCACAGGCCATGTGGCACAAGCGCCTGGAGCGCGGATGTTGCCATGGCGGCGCCATCGACCAGAAGTGTCAGGACCGAACTCGCAAGGGATGGCTCTGTCGTGGACGAATTGTCGGATGATTTGGCGGCCGAAAGCGGCTTTGCCGCCAAAGACGTTGCCGCCAGAGACGTTGCTGAAAGGGTTTCGCTGGCCGTCAGACCGGAAATCAATGCAGCGGGTTGAAAACTCTCAAAGGCGGCACCGCTGTTTTCCGGGCTGAGCGCCGCGGCGGTCTCCAGGGGTGGAGACATCCCGAACTCGGCTGTAAGTGGATCGTCGGCGGGGGCATCGGCCACCAGCACGTCTGTCGCTTCGGACTCGCCCGTGCGACCGAACCCGCCCGTCGCCAAAGTTGCGAGGTCCGCGGTGATCTCGTCGGTATCGGATAGCGGGGCCGGTTCCCGCGGGCTTTTCGAGGCGGCGTCGGGCAGTGGCGACTGGGCTGGCGCGACACTTTGGCTGACGCTACTTGAAAGTTGATCTGCCGGCCCGGCCCCCAGGTGTTGGGTGGATGGAATTCGCGAGTCGTCGGCGGACATAGTGACCAAGAATCTGCTCCCGCAAGAGTCGTAATGGCGGTCTGTATTGAGGGCTTTAGTCTAGTCCTAACCGCCGGAAACCAAACAATCCACCCCACTGGACCAGATTTGCGTGCCGCTGTCTTTCCCAAGTGTGCTCAATGAGCTTTTGCTTATTGAGTCAGCCACGATCGCGGACTCTCAGTCGGGACCCTCGAAAAGGCGCAGTTTGCTAGGCATCCTCCTGAATTTTAGATGGTCTTTTCCGATGCGGCCGGTCAGGATTTGTTTGCGCCAATCCTGCTGTGGTTTGGTTAACAAACTGGAAGTTTCTTGGCGAGCGTCGGCTCTATCAGCGCATTTATCACATATTTGTCCCATATTTCCGTAGGGTTCCGTGCAAATCGGCGCGCCGTTACCTCGCTGTTCCCGGCTTCCCAGGCCAGGTGAAGCATCGACGGCCATGCCGCGAATTGCCGCACTGAGGCACGGCGCGCTTTTCCCCTTTCCCGGTTTGGTCCAAACTCCGTCGCCTTGCTGCCCGGCGATCACCCGCGATGGGATGACCAATCCTGAGCGCCGCAGCAAGGCCCAACATAGCTGCAGGGAAACCGAGAGAGCATGGGAACGGCCCAACCGTCGATTTTTGTAGAGGGCCATCGCAACCACTATGCGCTGGAATACGAAGTCCGCGCCGGCGCAAGGGACGCCGACATTCGAACGGCGCTTGCCGCCCTCATGCCGATGGCCGGTTCCACCGACACCTTCGCGCCGAGGTTAGTGGTCGGTTTTGGCGCCGACTTGTGGGCGCGCCTGGTTCCGCAATCGCAACCTGACGGGTTGCGTACTTTCGAAACGATCAAGGGGTGGCGTGGGACACGTGCCATCGCCACCCAACGCGATATCTGGGTGTGGATCCAGGGACCCCACCATGACGACAATTTTGACCGGGCCCTGGCCGTGCAGCGCGCGCTGTCGCCGATCGCCGAAGTGAAGCTGGACCAGGCCGGCTTCGTCTATCGCGATTCACGCGACTTGAATGGGTTTGTGGTTGGCAGCGCTAACCCGAAAGAAGACGCCCGTTTCGATGTCGCGCTGGTGCCGCGAGACCGTCCAGGCGGTGGCGGCTCCTATGTTTTGACGCAGCGTTGGGCACACGACCTGGACTCCTTCAATGCCTTGCCTGTCGCCGAACAGGAACGCGTCATCGGCCGCACCAAGGCCGACAACGTTGAGCTGGAAGGCGATGTCATGCCCGCCGATTCCCATGTCAGCCGAACCGACGTCTCGGAGAACGGCGTTGCCCTGAAGATTTATCGGCGCAGCTTTCCCTATGGCGGTGTCGGCGAGAAGGGACTCTATTTCATTGCCTTTGCCTGCGATCTGCATCGCATCACCGCGCAGCTCGAGCGTATGTACGGGGTGACCGACGATGCCATTCACGACCGCCTGACCGAGTTCAGCCAAGCGCTGACCGGCTCCTATTGGTTCGTCCCCAGCCTCGAGGACTTGAGCGCCGCGGTTGGTTAGGGGCAGCGACGACAGGATCCGGTCTTCAAGTTCGGGCGCTCCGGTAAGCGCCGGGGCTTTGCTCGTAGGTGCGTTTGAAGGCGCGGCTGAACGCCGCCTCCGAACCGTATCCGACGGCTTCGGCAACCCGGCAGCCCTGTTTTCGACCCCGCCGCGGAGGTCGCCCTGCCGGAGGCGGAGGTGCAGTTCGCCAACATCAACCCCGCCATTCAGATGGGGGCGGCCTGGGGCGACCGAGGGGCCGGGGCGCACGGCACGTTCGGCAAGTTTCCGGCGAAGTTCACGACCCCAACGCACAGCCACAGCGGTGCCTATCACGGGATCGTTCTGCAGGGTGTGATGACAAATCCCTTCGACGATGAGGCCGATCCGCCGCAAATGGCCGCCGGGTCCTATTGGTATGTCCCGGCCGGGTCGTCGCACGCGACCGCCTGCGTCTCGGAGACGCCCTGCCGATTCTATTTCCATGCCGAGGGCGCCTTTGATTTCCTACCGGTCGAATAAGCGCTCGAATCTTCCGATTGCGGTGGAAGGCGCAGGTGTGGCGTGTCCGGCAGTTCGCCGCCGGGGGCGCGCTCAGTCGTTGGCCTTGGGCAGGCGGACGGTGACCCGCAGACCGCCTTCCGGGCGGTTGTGCAGCAGCACGTCACCGCCATGGGCCCGCACGATGGTGCGGGCGATGGCCAGGCCGAGGCCGACGCCGCCGGTCTCGCGACTGCGCGATTCCTCGAGCCTGACAAAGGGAGCAAATACCCGCTCCCGATCTTCGGGCGCGATGCCGGGACCGTCGTCATCGATGTGAATCTCAACGGATTCGAGCGTGGCCTGGATATGCAGGCGCGCCCGCGCGCCGTAGGCAACCGCGTTCTCGATCAGGTTACCGAGGGCCCGTTTCAAGCTTGTCGGCCGGCAGGCGTAGGGCAGCGGCGCGGCCTCGGTGAAAGTGATGTCGCGTCCGCCATCGGCGAGGTCATCGCACAGCGCGGCAATCAGGGCGCTGAGATCGACCGTCCGTGTCGCTTCGCGCGCGGCGTCTTCGCGGGCGAAGGCGAGGGTACTTTCCACCATCTCCTGCATCTCGTCGAGGGTCGTCAGGACCGCCTCGCGGATTTCCCTGTCCTCGATAAACTCGGCGCGTAATCGCAAGGTGGTGATTGGCGTGCGCAGGTCATGCGAAATCGCCGCCAGCATGCGGGTGCGGTCCGAGACGAAACGGGCCAGGCGTTCGCGCATCTGATTGAAGGCCCGCGTCGTCCGCCTGACTTCCTCGGCGCCCTGTTCGGGTATGGGCCGCGGATCCTCGCCGCGGCCAAGCTGATCGGCGGCATTGGCCAGCCGCAGCATCGGCCGGGTCATACGCCGGACCATGAAGATGACGATGAGGGCGACCGCCAGGGCCGTCATGGCAAGACTGAGCAAAGTTCGCCAAGCCCAGCCGGGTGGCGGCGGTGGCAGGGCCGTATCGGCGTTCAGCCAAGCCCTGTCGGACAGGCGCACCGACAGAGTCAGCCAAAGCCGGCGCCGTTGTTCGCGGGGCGGACGGCCGGTGTCGTCGTTCCGCCAAGCCCGTGTTTCATTCTCGTCGTCGTCGTGGTCGTGATGGCGGCGCCCGTCGCGCCAGCGCCGATGATCATGATCCCAGTTCCAGAAACGGCCAGGCGCCGGATCGGCCTCGACAAGGGCCGATCCGGGCTCCAGATCCAGCTGTTCCTGCAGGTGTCGCGCCGCCGCGTTCTCGCGCTGCGCCACCTGGTCGCCGTCGAGCGCACTTTCTTCATCGATCCAAAAGCGGATCTGACGGCTACTTGCGGCCTCGACAATTCGCGCGTGCAAGGTCGCGGGCGTGTCGCGCAACAGCCGCACCACTGTCGCCGTGCGCGACAGCAGGGCATCGCGCTGGCCAAAACGAATGGCGGCGTGACGCTCGTCGAAGAGGATGACAAAGCTCAGGATCTGGGCCAGGACCAAGGCGCAGACAAGGGCGAGAATCAAGCGCGCGGCCATGCTGCGTGGCCACAGCCAGCGGGGCAGGCGACGGCTCATAACTGTATCACCGGACCGACGAACTTGTAGCCGCCGCCCCAGACCGTCTGGATGAAGTGCGGTTGTTTGGGATCCTTTTCGATCTTTCGCCGCAGGCGGCTGACTTGATTGTCGATGCTACGGTCGAAGGCCGCCGCCGCGCGACCCTTGGTCAGGTCGAGAAGTTGGTCGCGGCTGAGGACGCGGTCGGGCCGTGCGAGGAAGGTCGAAAGCAGCAGGTACTCACCGGTGCTCAAGGGGACCAACAGATCTTCTTCATTGGTGAGTTCGCGCTGGTCAATGTTGAGCGTCCATTGGCCGAACTTCAAGCGCTCGCCCTGAAAGGGCTCCGGGTTGGGCGGCAGGCTTTGGGAGCGCCGCAGCACGGCACGAATACGGGCCAGCAGCTCGCGCGGATTGAAGGGCTTGGTGACATAGTCGTCGGCGCCGATCTCCAAGCCGACGATGCGGTCCGTCTCTTCCGCCATCGCGGTCAGCAGAATAACCGGGATTTTACCGTGCTCGCGCAGGTGCCGGCACAGCGACAGGCCGTCTTCGCCCGGCATCATGATATCGAGCACGACCAAATCGAAGGCGCCATTGTCCAGGGCGCGGCGCGCCGCGCCGGCACTTGCCGCCGTCTCCGCGCGCAGGCCGTGCTTTTTCAGGAAGCGGGCCACGAGATCGCGGATGTCGCGGTGGTCGTCGACGACCAGGAAGTGGGGCGTCGGTTCCAAAGGGTTGCCCGGGCACCAATGATTCAGAATGTTCGACCGCCTTGCGACGATCCAGGCGGCCACCGTTGCCGCCGTCCGGCCGCGTGTTCGAAGGCCGAACTAATCTCAATATGGCGGCAAACGACAAGTCGTCGCCAAGAAAAAATGTATCAAAGTGTGTCAGGTTGCGTGCCTGTGACAGTCTGCGACGCTTTCGCCCGACGGTGACAGACTTTTGCGAAAACTCCCTCCTATATCTCGCTCATCGCAATCAGATTTGGACGAGGAACGAGATGAAAAAGAAAACTGTGATCATCGGTGCG
>JAJFGM010000027.1 GCA_021776145.1 Kiloniellaceae bacterium
TCTTCGGCACATTGAGGAAACCCGCCGAGCAGCCGATCAAGGCGCCGCCGGGAAAGATCAGCTTTGGAATCGCCTGATAACCGCCTTCGTTCAGGGCCCTGGCGCCGTAGGAGATCCGCTTGCCGCCTTCGAGCATCGGACGGATCGCCGGGTGCGTCTTGAAACGCTGGAACTCGTCGAAGGTGGAAAGATGCGGATTCTGGTAATCGAGTCCAATAACATAACCGACGTAGGCCTGATTGTCCTCGAGATGATAGATGAAAGAGCCGCCCCAGGTCTTGTCGTCCGCCGGCCAGCCGGCGGTGTGCAAAACCAGGCCCTCTTTATGCTGTGCCGGGTCGAGCTGCCACAGCTCCTTTATGCCGATGCCGTAACTCTGCGGCCCGGCGCCGGCGCGCAGGTCGAACCGCCGCTCCAGGCCCTTGGTCAGCGAGCCACGACAGCCCTCGGCAAAGAGCGTGTATTTGGCCCGCAGTTCCATGCCACGGGTGTAGCTGTCCTTTGGCTGTCCGTCCTTGCCGATGCCCATGTCGCCGGTGGCCACGCCCATGACGCTGCCATCGTCGCGGTACAACACTTCGGCCGCGGCGAAGCCGGCATAGATCTCGGCGCCCAGGGCCTCGGCCTGCTCCCCCATCCAACGGCAGACGTTGCCCAAAGAGACGATGAAATTACCGTGATTGTCGGTTTGCGGCGGCAGCATCCACATCGGCAAAGCCAGGCTGCGCTTCTCACTCAACAGCAGGAATTTTTCCTCTGTGACCGGGACATTGAGAGGCGCGCCCTTCTCCTTCCAGTCGGGGATCAACTCGTCCAGTGCGCGCGGCTCGAGAACAGCGCCGGAGAAAATATGCGCCCCGACTTCCGAGCCCTTCTCAAGAACGCAGACGGTGATTTCCTGGCCGCTCTCGGCGCTCAACTGCCGCAAGCGGATCGCCGCCGCCAGCCCGGCCGGACCAGCCCCGACGACCACCACGTCGTACTCCATGAATTCCCGTTCCACGGCATCCCCTCCGCTTGCAGCCCAGTGTGATTGTTCCAAAGCAACGCAGGTTCAAAGTGCCGTACTTTAGGAGCTGAATCACGCGCAATTCAAAGATCGCGCGTCCTTGCGATTGCGAAACCGGTCGAAGCGAACTCCTGAAGCGAGACCCCTGGCCGCGAAGCGCCTCTATTCGGTGGAATTCCGACCGCATCGGTCCCCGGATTTTCTTCACGCCGGCCGTCGTATGATTGTCCCGACGCGACGGCGAACAGCCGGAAATCGCCGAGAACCGGCGAACGCCGCTGGTTTATCTATCGCAGATGCGATGCAGGGGCGAGGAAAGTGGCTTTCGGCGGAAAGTGCCGAATCCCGCG
The DNA here is from genome assembly GCA_021776145.1 of Kiloniellaceae bacterium. Lineage (GTDB taxonomy): Bacteria > Pseudomonadota > Alphaproteobacteria > Kiloniellales > Kiloniellaceae > JAJFGM01. Next base: position 1,360 of record JAJFGM010000027.1, read on the forward strand.
CGTTAGCAGGACCCTAAGGAAATCTTAACCGAGAAGGCCCCTCATTGTCGTGCGGGCGTCATCGGTCCGGCAAAGACGATGTCGGACAGGTGTGCCCGGATTCCTTGGACTGGAGGAAAACCATGGCAATTCAGCAAATTGCGGATTTGGATCCGGCGGAGCACGAGCTGCGAAGCAGCGATCTGGATCCGGAAACCCATGGCGAGATGCTGCACCTCTACGCCGAATCGGCAACAAGCATCCGCTTTGCCAAGTCGCAACAATGGATGTCACTTGGCGCCACCCTGGTGGTTTTCGCAGCCTTGATGGCGCTTGGAATGTTCGTTCCCGAGCGCAGCGGCCTGGTCAAGAGTCTCGTGCTTGCCAGTTTTCTCATCTCCGCCGGTTCGCTCTACACCCTGGTGCTCTATCAGGCTTGGCAGAATACCGAACGCACCAGGCTGCGCAGCATTTCCACGCATCTATCGAGCCTGGCGCAGGAGATCCGCGCCATAAAATCGTCGCGCGAAGCCAACGTTCACCGCTATACGCTGCTGGCCTTCATGATCATCTCGGTCTTGCTCGGCAACGCCTTCACCGTCGCCGTACTGATGCCGCTGTATCAATAGGCCTCGGAGGTTGGCAACGGGCCTGTCCGTGGCAGCCTGCCTCCCCTGGAGCTGATCCGGGTCACATGGAATCGCCAGCGGCGATCCATTGACCCGGTGAATCCGCTCTTACTATTTGGTGTAGGGCGATTTTCCAAACGCGGCGGAAATGCTACGCTCGCGGCATGACGAAACCGCCGCACTCCCTGCAAGAAGCGCAAGCGGCGCTAGCCTGGCTGATCGAGGCCGGCGCCGACGAGGCCATCGACGAAACGCCACTGTCGCGGTACCGCGCGCGGTCCGAACCCCAAGCGACCGCCGCCGCACCGCGCCGTCCGCCGCCCGGCGGAGAGCTGATCTCGTCGGAAGCCGCCGCCGCCTCGGCGCGCGACTTGGCGCAGACGGCGCAGTCCCTCGACGACCTGCGCGCCGCGCTGAACGACTTCGAGGGCTGCGCGCTCAAGGCGACGGCGACAAACCTCTGCCTCAGCGACGGCAACCCGGCGGCTGACATCATGATCATAGGCGAGGCACCCGGTGCCGACGAGGACCGTCAAGGCAAACCTTTTGTCGGCCGCGCCGGCCAGCTGCTCGACCGCATGCTGCAGGCCGCCGGTCTCAGCCGGGACAGCGTCTACATCACCAACCTGCTGTTTTGGCGGCCGCCGGGGAACCGCAACCCGACTCCGGCCGAAATCGCCGCCTGCCTGCCCTTTGTCGAGCGTCAGATCGAGTTGGTTGACCCCAAGATCCTGGTCTTCGCCGGTGGCGTTTCCGCCAAGACCCTGCTGGGAACCGCCACGGGCATTCTCAAGTTGCGTGGCAAATGGGCGAGCTATCAGCATGCCGGGATGGCGCGCCCGATTCCCGCCCTGCCTTGCCTGCATCCGGCCTACCTCTTGCGCCAGCCGGCGCAAAAGCGTGCCGCATGGCGCGACCTGCTGTCTTTGCGTGCCGCCCTGGATGGCGGGAAAGTTGCGGGAATTAACGAATAAGTCAGCCACAGGCCGCAGACTTCCCAAAGCGCGAAAGATCAACGGTTGCGGTGGAGCCCGGCACTTGGTTACCTTTGCCCAAAATCGGGGGGCTACTTTGAAAATGGCTGTGCCGGCGCGGGGCTTGTCCCTGGGCTGGATCCTGGGATGCCTGCTGCTCGCGGGGTCGCTGATGGCGACCCTTGTGTCCCCGCGCGCGGCCGAACCTGCGAACTTTGGGCCCGAGACCGCGGCGCTGAACCCCGGCATCGAAATCGGCCGCGACGGCCTGCCGGACATCCTTGGCGACGCCGACGTCGCGCTCTACCAGGACATCTTCGCGCTCCAGGAAAAGGGCAAATGG
>JAJFGM010000261.1 GCA_021776145.1 Kiloniellaceae bacterium
ATCGCCTTCCGCCAGGGCGATAAGGGCCCGCCCCAGACCGGTGCCCTTGTGGTCTGGATGCACGGCGACGTTGGCGAGCAGCATGAAGTCCGTTTCGGCGCACAAGACCAGACAACCGACAACATCGTTTCCGACTTCGGCAACCCATACCTAGTGGCTCGACACAGAGATTATGACTGTTTCACCGCGAAGATTTTGCCCGCCGGCAAGGCGCGGGCTGCGCGGTGGTGCCAACCACCACAAGCAATCCGCCCCATGCGTCGTACCTGGGCCGCGGGCGGACAAAAGATCGCGGCCTTCGGTGGGGCCACTCGGCCCTCTGGGGGCGTTGCGCTGCTTGCCCGATGTCCCGCATCGCGCTGCGCAACGCGCCTACCCAGAGTGTCGATTGGCCTCCATGAAACAGTCATAATCTCTGTGCAGAGCCACTAGATCAGTTTCATGCGCATTGGACAGTGTCGAGCGAAGTGTGATGGTCCGAAAATGCGCCGAGGCCGGCTTCAGACACAAGACACTGGATTGGTGGCGAGCTAAACTGTGACGGCCTCCGCGCCGTGGCGGAGTTTTTTTCGCGAGCTCGGAGAAAATGCGGCACGCGACATCTTTAATTCGGATTCCGATTATATGGCTCTGCAGCCTTCTCATCGGCTCAGGTCTCTTTGCGGCAAGCCTGCCGCTGGCCGGTGTCCTTGCCGAATCCTCTTCGAACAGGGTCGGCCTTGCCCAGGTGGCGGATCCGCTGCTGCTCTATGCTTCGCTGCTGCACGAAGCCGCCGCAACGGGCGATATTGCCTTGTTGCGCTACCTTCTCGATCGCAATGCAGACATCGACCAGCGCGCCGAACTCGATCGCGCCACGGCGCTTCACCGTGCCAGCCGTTTTGGCCGAACGCAGGCCGCGCAACTCCTGCTATCGCGAGGCGCCGCCGTCGACGCCTCGGCCATTGGCGGTCATACCGCCCTGCATATGGCCAGCGCCGGTGGCCACAGTGAGCTTGCGGAATTGCTGCTCGACAACGGCGCTGATATCCAGGCCGTTTCGAGCGGCGGTTCGGCCCTGCACATTGCCGCGCGCGAAGGCCACTTTCGGCTTGTCTCGTTGCTGCTCGAGCGCGGCGCCGCTGTCAACGCGAAGGGCGGCGATTACGCGGCGACGGCACTGATCCTGGCCGCGGCGAACGGCCACCGCAAAATCGTCGCCGCGCTCTTGCTTAAGGGCGCCGATCCCGATTTGCGAAACCGCGAAGGAACGACGGCACTTACGGCCGCATGGCAAGCCAGGCACAATGCCGTGGCACGGTTGCTGCGATCAGCCCAAAACCGCTAAAATCGGGCGCAATCGCAAGGATGTTCCCGGCGCGCCGGATATCGGGCAAGATCGACCCAGGCGCAACGTTCTCGTGCAATATGGGATTTCGGCGATGGGCTATAGTCTGATTTCAGGGCTGTCGTCGCCGTTGGAACGCGGCGCGATGACGCTCCACAGATCATAGGAACGGTTCAGATCGACGCATGAAGCTACGCAGCCTGCTGTTCATCGCCACTTCCATCATCACCTCGATTCCTGTGGTGTTTTTCGGAATTTGGCCACACACCCACGCTTTCGAGAACGAGATCGTGCGAGTATCGGAGCAGCACGTACTGATTGCCAAGAATATCGCCCGCGTGTTGGAGCGCTATGATCGGGACGTGAAGGCCGCCTTCCGGCTGCTCGCCAAGAACGTTGTGGAAGAGACCCGCGTCGAGGATGTCGAGGTCCTGCTCGATAACTTTCATATCCTCAACATTTGCGCCGTCGCGCCGCAAAGCAACAAAGTCGTGTACGCCTTGAATTACGACAATAATTCGTGCCCCGCACAGATATCGGACCAGCACCTTGCGGTGTTCTCCCAGCGAGCGGATGCCGGCATGGTCGAGTTCACGCAGGTGCTGGAAGGCCCCGACGGGTTGCCGCGGCTCTATTTGGTGTCACGCTTTGACGACTATCTGGCCGTTGGCGTGATCAGCACCGACTATATCGTTGCCCTCGGCATGGCCGTCGCCTTCGGGGAACGTGGCCATGCCGCGATCGTCGACCATCAGGGCTCGATCCTCGCCCACCCTCTGGCGGAATGGCGGCAACAAAGACGCAACATCGCGGCCCTGGCACCGGTCAAGCGTATGCTGGCGCGAGAGACAGGCGTAACCACCTTTTATTCTCCTGCCATGAAGGGAGACGTTATTGCCGGCTACACATGGGTGCCGGGATCAAACTGGGGAGTGATGGTGCCGCAGCCGGTTCAGGAACTGCGCCAACGCGCCGACGCGGCGCAAAGAAATGCGCTGTTTGTCATCGTTCTGGGAGTCGTCGCCGCCGCCTTGGTCAGTTGGTTCGTGTCGGGCTACCTGACCAGGCCTGTGCGAGCGGTGGTCGAAGCGGCGCGACGCATGACCGCTGGCGATCACCAGGTTCGCGCGCCTGACATGGGACGCCTGGCGCCCAGTGAAATGAAGGAACTGGGGTCATCCTTCAATGCCATGGCCGAGGCCATCGACAATGACCTGCGCACGCGCCAAGGGGTCGAAAAGGCCCTGCGCGACAGCGAAGCGCGGTTTCGCGCCTTCAACGACCACTCGCCGAACATCATGCACATCAAGGACCTCGACGGTCGTTTTGTGATGATCAACAAGGGCAGCGCCGCCTTCATGGGCGCCAGCGAAGAGGAGATCATCGGCAAGACCGCGTTCGAGCTGTTTCCGGCCAAAGAAGCCGAAGTCTTCGACGCGCATGATCGCGCCGTCCTCGAAAGCGGACACGCCGTCGAACGCGAAGAGCGCATATTGCATAACGATGGCTCCCATACATTCATCACCGCCAAGTTCCCGATCCGCAATGCCGCTGGCGAGATCGTCGCCGTCGGCGCGGCGGGGTCGGATTTGACGCACCGCAAAAAAGCCGAAGAACGTCTACGCCATGTACAAAAAATGGAGGCGATCGGGCAGTTGACCGGCGGCATCGCCCACGATTTCAACAATCTTCTTGCCATCGTGGTCGGCAACCTGGAAGAGCTGGAAAAGCGCCTGACCGCCGACAGCGGATCCCACGCCATTGCACAGCGCGCCATGGCCGCCGCCGTCCGAGGTTCGGACCTGATCCAACGGCTGCTGGCCTTCTCCCGCAAGCAGGCATTGAAACCGCGCTCTATCGATGTCCTGCGCCTGCTCTCGGACATGGCCGATCTTTTGAACCGCACACTCGGCGAGAACATTGACGTCGAAATTCGCAGTCAAGCCGGACTTTGGCCCTGCCTCGCCGACCCTCTGCAGCTCGAAAACGCCTTGATCAATCTGGCGATCAACGCGCGCGATGCGATGCCGCAGGGCGGCAAACTAATCATCGAGGCCAAGAGCGTTAGCTTTGAAGAGGCCGAAGACGAGTCCGAACCGGAGGCCTTGATTGGCGAATTCGTCGCCATCGCCGTAACCGACAGTGGTGCCGGCATGGCCCAGGACGTTGCCGACAACGCCTTTGAGCCCTTCTTCACCACCAAGGAAGTCGGCG
>JAJFGM010000262.1 GCA_021776145.1 Kiloniellaceae bacterium
GGTCCGAATGTTCGATGCGGCTGGTCCAGACCTTCTGCCCATTGACCACATAGCCGTCGCCCTGGCGCCGCGCCGTGGTTCTCAGGCTCAAGGTATCGGTGCCGCTTTCCGGCTCGGTCACGCCGAAGGCCTGCAACCGCAGGCGGCCAGCGGCGATCTCCGGTAGCCAGCGGTCCTTCTGCGCCGTACTGCCGTGCTTGAGCAGCGTTCCCATGGTGTACATTTGGGCGTGACAGGCAGCGCCGTTGCCGCCGGCCTTGTGGATTTCCTCGAGGATGGCGCCGGCAGCGGCCAGCGGCAGCCCACTGCCGCCGAACTCCTCGGGGATCAATGCGGCGAGGTAGCCGGCCTCGGTCAGGGCGCGCACGAAGGCTCCGGGATAGGCGCGCTCGCGGTCCAGCTCCTGCCAATAGCGGCCGGGAAAACCGGCTGCCAGGGCGCGCACGGACTCGCGGATCTCGGGAAAGGACTCGCCCTCCAGGGTGTTGTCGTTCTGGCTCATGACGCTGGAAACCTAGCGCGTCGGGCCGGCGTTGAAAATCGCTTCTCGCCCTATGGCGCACGACATTGCGGTCGGGCGCCGCGCGGCCTAGAGTTCGGGCCGGAATTCGCCACCAGCTTCGGACCCGAGCCTTGAGCGCAAAGATGCCGCTGAAACACACCGCCGTCCTGCGCCGGCACCTCGACATGCGCGGCAAACGTATCGCCGATATCGGCTGCGGCGACGGTGGCCTGGTGCGCTTCCTGACGCGCGAGGGCGCCGAGGTGACGGGCCTGGAGCCGGCCCAGACCCAACTCGACCGCGCCCAGGCGGCGGAGGCGGCCGGCGGCGAAGACTATCTGCTCGGCCGCGCCGAGGTACTGCCCTTCGCCGATGCCGCCCTTGACATCGTGGTCTTTTTCAACTCGCTGCATCACGTGCCGATGGCGGGCCTCGGCGCGGCCTTGGGCGAGGCGCGGCGAGTCCTGATTGCCGGTGGAATTCTCTACGTCATGGAACCGCTGGCGCGCGGGCCGCGCTTCGAAATCACCCGGGACATCGAAGACGAGACCGACGTTCGCGCGGCGGCCTACGCGGAAATTCGCGCGCGAGTCGCGGCCGGCCACTTCGTCGAAGAGCTGGAGTTCGTCTACGACGCGCCGCTGAAATACGCCTCCTTCGAGGCCTTCAAGGCCGGCGTCATCGCCGTCGATGGCACGCGGGCGCCGCGGGTGGCGGCGCAAGAGGCGTCGCTGCGGCAAAAATTCGCGTCGAGCAGCGAACAGCGCGACGGCGCCTATTGGATGTACCAACCTTCGAGATTGAACCTGCTGCGCAAGGCCTGAGGGCCGCTATACAAAGATCGCCCCGAAAGAACTGACCCGAGAGAACGACCATGGCCATCAAGTATGTCTCGGAACACCATTCGTCCGACGACCCCGGCGGCCTGGTCAAGACCGTGCTCGACATGGGCAGCGAGTTCCCCGGCCCGGCCGAGGATATCGTCATGACCTGGCTGCTGCGCCTCGACGACGACCGCGACCCGGCCGAGGTGGCGGCGCGCCTGCTCGCCGACTATGGTTATGCCGAAACGCCCTTGCCCGAGGGCGCCTGCGGCCGCGTGATCGAACTGCTGCGCGAAACCGCCGACAACAAGGCCGGCGACCGCAAGGCGCGGCCCCTGCGCCGCGGCGGCCGTCGCGGCCGCGGCTGAGCGGGTCACGGGCCCGCGCCGAAGGTTCAGGTTAAAGTCCTTGCCGCCGCCGCATCGAATCTGATCATGTTGGGTCGGCAAGGGCCCGTCCGCCGTCGACTCAACACCCTGGAAACCTGAGGAAAGCGATCCCAATGAACGCAACCCGCGACACGCCGGTCCGCCTCCACTATTTCAGGGGCAGGGGACGCGCCGAAACGACACGCTGGATGCTCGCCGTCAATGGCATCGATTTCGTCACCGTCGCGCTGGCCACGCCGGAAGAGCTCGCGGCGCTGAGGGCCACGGGAAAACTGCCCTTCGACCAGTTGCCGCTGCTGGAAATCGACGGCAGGAACCTCAGCCAGTCGACGGCGATGATCCGCTATCTCGCCAGACGCGGCGACCTCTATGGCGACAATGACGACGAGGCGCTGTGGAGCGACATGGTCGCCGGCGCGACGGCGGATTTCGCCGAAACGGCGATGCAGGCGGCCTTCCAGCCGACGCAAGCTGTCGCCGTCGCCAACCTCGGACGCGCCTTCGCGAAGTTCGGACCGCGCTTCGAGGAACGGCTCATCGCCAACGGTGGCGACACCATCGCCGCGCGACGTCTGAGCTTCGCCGACGTTGTCCTGGCCGAGGCCCTGACGTCCTACCTGGAACTGCAGCCCGACATCCTCGATCAAACGCCGGCACTCGCCGCCCTGCAGCGCCGTGTCGTCGAACACCCGGGGATCGCCGCCTACCTTGCCTCGCCGAACCGTTGGCCGACGCCCGATGCGCAGTACGTCATCGACGTCGCGCGCGTCCTTCAACGCGCGCTGCCGCCGCACATGCCGGATGCCGAACGTTTCGTCGTTAAATCATGAAGGCGGCAAGGCGTTATTTCAGGGCGTAGGCCTCGATGACTTCCAGCCCGCCTTTCCCCTTGATGTCGATGACCCCGAACGATCAGGTTATGATGATCGATGCAGGCGCGACGGGCGCCCCACAAAAAAAACCGGGGCAGCGAGACCCTGTTCCGCACAGGGATCCGCCGGCTGCAGGAGCAGCGCCTACTGCCATCCGCAAGTCCGGGCTGGCCATAGGCTGGCAAGTCGGCACAGAATGCAGCAAGCGCCGCGGGCAGGGGCACCAAGCCCTTTTTCCGCGCGGCATCGATGAACTTTGCAAGAGGCACGGATAACATGGACGTAGCAGGCAAAAAGGCTATCGTAATCGGCGGCACATCGGGCATTGGCCTGGCCACGGTCAAGCGGCTCGTGGCGTTGGGCGCCGAGGTCACCGCGGTCAGCCGCAATCCCGAACGGGCCGGCGACATCGCCGGCGTCAGCTTGAAGAAATGTGACGTCCTGGATCGCGACGCAATGGCGCGGCTGTTCCAGGACTGCGCGCCCTTCGACATCCTGGTCAGCGCGGCGACCGGCGGCTCGCGGGCCATCGGTCCCTTCCTCGACATGGATATGGACGGCTACAAGGCTTCCTTCGACAAGCTGTGGGGCTATGCCAACGTCGTGCGTTTCGGCGCCCAGCATATGAGCGAGGACGGCTCCATCGTGCTGGTCAGCGGCGCGCCGGCGCGGCGCTGCAAGCCGGGGCAGGTCTCGCTGTCGTCGGTCGGCGGCGCCGTCGAGGCCCTGGTTCGCGCCGTGGCGCCGGAGATCGCGCCGCGCCGCATCAACGTGGTCTCGCCGGGAACGATCGATACCCCCATGGTGCCGGCCGAGGGCACCGAACGCGCGGCGCTCTACGAAAAGATGACCAGCGGCAACATCATCCCGCGCGCCGGCACCGCCGACGAGGTTGCACAGGGCATCATCTTCATGCTCCAGAACGACTTCGTCACCGGCACAACCATCGACGTCGACGGCGGCTGGCTGCTTTCCTGACACCAAACAATCAGGGTATTGGCGGGCTCGGTCTCAGGCCGATCCCGCCAGCATGCCCTCGAGGCGGCGGTGGATCAGCTTCTCGGCTTCGGCCATGATGCCGTCGATGAGGTCTTGGCAGCTCGGCACGTCGTGGATGAGCCCCGCGACCATGCCGCAGGACCAGGCACCGGCGTCCATCTCGCCCTCGCCCATGACCCGCGGGTAGATGCCCGAAACCTCCTCGGCGATGTCGGCGAATTTTAGGTCCTGGCCAAGGACCCGCTCCTTTTCCACGAGACGCTCCACCGTCGTATTGATCAGCACGCGTTCGGTGTTGCGCAAGGAGCGCATGATGAGGCGGGTGTCGAGTTCGCTGGCCGCGACGATCGCCTGTTTTACGTTATCGTGCACCGGCGCCTCGCGCGTCGCGATGAAGCGGGTGCCCATGTTCATACCCTCGGCACCCATGGCCAGGGCGGCGACCAGGCTGCGCGCGTCGGCCATGCCGCCCGAGGCGACAAAGGGGATCGAGAGTTCGTCGGCCGCGCGCGGCAGCAGGATCATGTTGGGGACGTCGTCCTCGCCGGGATGGCCGCCGCACTCGAAACCGTCTACCGAAACCGCATCGCAGCCGATGCGTTCGGCCTTCAGGGAGTGGCGCACCGAGGTGCACTTGTGGATGACCTTGATCCCGGCCTCCTTGAGCGCCGGCAGATAGGCCTCGGGGTTACGCCCGGCGGTTTCGACGATCTTCACGCCGCCGTCGATGATGGCCTTGATGTAACCGGGATAGTCCGGCGTCGCGAGGGACGGCAGGAAGGTCAAGTTGACGCCAAAGGGCTTGTCGGTCAACGCGCGGCACTTGGCGATCTCCTTGGCCAGGTCGCGCGCGCTCGGTTGCGTCAGACCGGTGATGATGCCGAGGCCGCCGGCGCTCGATACCGCCGCCGCCAGTTCGGCGAAGCCGACATAGTGCATGCCGCCCTGGATGATCGGGTGTCGAATTCCGAAGAGCTCGGTGATGCGGGTCTTCATGACGGGCGTTTCTCTCCTTTAGGGACGCGCGCAAAGGCCCCGAATCCTCGTTGCCCGCCGGCGAAAGGCAAGAAAAATCTCTAGGCGGCCCGCAGCTTTGTCTGGATACTTGTTCTCTGAATCGGATTGGGACCGGGAGAAGTGAGATGAGCGTTACCACCGCCGCGCGGCTGTCGAAGGCCGAAGTCGAGAGCTACAACCGCGACGGCTATGTCGTACCGGACTACCGCCTGCCCGAGTCCATGGTGACACGCATGCGCCGCGCCCTGCGCGAGCTGGAAGCCGCCAACCCGCACCTGACCACCGACTTCGTCCTCTGCCCGCACCTGCCAGACCCCTCGGTGCAGAAGGTCAAGGGCACGGCGGAATGGCTCGAATATGCCATCCTGCCCGACATCCTCGACATGGCCGAGCAGCTGATCGGCCCCGACATCATCCTGTGGGGCACCACGCTCTTCGGCAAACCGCCGGGGACCGGCAAGAAGACGCCCTGGCACCAGGACGCCAACTACTGGCCGATGAAGCCGGCCAACACCTGCACGGCCTGGATCGCCTTCGACGACGCGACGCTGGAAAACGGCTGCCTGCAGGTGATCCCCGGCTCGCACCGCGGCGAGCGCTTTTACAAGCACAACTTCAACCAGGATCGCGCCCTGACCCTCAATCAGGAACTGGACAGGGCGGAATACGACGAGTCCACGGCGCACCCGATCCTGCTCCAGGCCGGCCAGGTCTCGTTCCACGACTCCTTTCTGGTGCACGGCTCCGAGCCCAACCGCTCGGCGCATCGCCGCGCCGGCTACGTCGTGCGCCTGATGCCCGGCAGCTGCATCTGGGACCGCTCGTTCGGCGTCGAACTGGCGAAGAAATCGCGCGACATCGATTTCGAAACGCGCCTGCTGTGCCAGGTACGGGGAAAGGATCTCACCGGTGTCAACGATACGGTCGACCCGGCGACGGTGTGGCGGACGTAACCGCCGGCCGCCATCATGTTCAAGCTGAGCCCCGAGCAACGTGCGATCGAGGCCGCCGTAGAAAAGCTCATGGCCCCCTTCGACGAGGCCTATTGGCGGGCCTGCGAGGCCGAGGCGCGTTTTCCCGAGGACTTTCGCCGCGCCGTCGCCGCCGGCGGCTGGCTCGGCATCGCCCTGCCGCAGGTCTTCGGCGGTGCCGGGCTTGGCGTCGTCGAGGCGGTGGTGCTGATGCAGGCCATCGCCAATTCGCCCGGCGCCATGGCGGCGGCCTCGGCCGTGCATATGAACATCTTCGGGCCGCAGGCCATCGTCAAACACGGCAGCAACGCGCAAAAACAGCGTTGGCTGCCACGCATCGTCGCCGGCGACCTTATCACCTGCTTTGGCGTCACCGAGCCCGGTGCCGGGCTCGATACCACACGCATCGCGACCCGCGCCCAACGCGATGGCGCCGGTTACCTGATTTCCGGCCAGAAAGTCTGGACCTCGACGGCGCAGGAGGCCGAACGTGTCCTGCTGCTCGCCCGCACCACGCCCATCGACGAGCTGGCGGATCCGGCCGACGGCCTGACGCTCTTCTTCGCCGCCCTCGACCCGGCGCATGTCGAGATCCGCGAGATCGCCAAGATGGGCCGCCAAGCCGTCGATTCCAACGTCGTCATTTACGACAAGCTTCCGGTTTTGCAAGACGACCGCATCGGCGCCGAAGGCCAGGGCTTTCGCATCCTGCTCGACAGCCTAAATCCGGAGCGATGCCTGGTTGCCGCCGAAGCCATCGGCATCGGCCGCCAGGCCCTGGCCCGCGCGACGGCCTATGCCTGCGAGCGCGAGGTCTTCGGCCGCCCGATCGGCCGGAACCAGGCGATCCAGCATCCGCTGGCGCAGTGCCACATGGCGCTGGAGGCGGCCTGGCTGACGACCCTGCAGGCCGCCGCCCTCTACGATGCCGGCGAGGCCTGCGGCATCGAGGCCAACAGCGCCAAGTACCTCGGCGCCGAGGCCGGCTACAGTGCCTGCGAACAGGCGGTTCTGACCCTTGGCGGCATGGGCTACGCCAAGGAGTTTGGCGTCGAGCGCCTGCTGCGCGAGGTCTGGATCACCCGCCTCGCCCCGATCAGCCAGCAGCTCATCCTCTGCCATGTCGCGGAAAAGGCGCTGGGGCTGCCGAAGAGTTATTGAGGCGTTGCAGGCGGGAGGCCGCTGCCGCCCTTCATGAGCTCGGCCAGCCAGGCGGCCTTGCCTTGTGCTTCTCGTAGAGCCCGATCCTGACTGGTAAAAACACGCGCGCCGTAGCGGCCGATTGGAAACCAGCCGCTGTTGTCCTCGGCGTCGCGGCGATATTCCTCGATGCCGAAGCTGCCGTCGGGCCGCGCGAAGATATCGACGCAGCGGCTCGCACCGTGGTCGTTTATGGATTTCACAACGCGTTTTTTGTTCGCCACGGCGCCTTGCGCTCCCTTCAACCCGGCAACTTGCCTTTGCAGGCAATGGCGGTGGCTTCGGCACTGAGCGGCCCCGACCCGACCTCGGCTTCATAGAGCCCGCGCAGCGCATCGCGAAAGGCGTCGCGGCGGGCGGGCGCGAGGCCGGCGGTATAGGACCCGGCGCTGCCTTGACCGCCGGTGAAGGGCAGCCAGTAGTCGTCGAAATCGGCGAAATCCATAATGATGCGCAAGCGCGCCTCGTCGACGGCGATCAGCCCCTGGGCGCGCCACAGGGAGGCGAAACCGCCGGGCAGCGCCAGGGCGTTGGGTGTCGCGGCGGCGCGCTTGGCCTTGAGCCCGGGGTCGATGGTTTCGGCGGCGCGCCAGAACAGATCAAAGGCGGGCAAGCCGCCCGACTGCCAGACCGTCGCGGCGATGCCACCGCCAGGCCGGACGACGCGGGCGGCCTCGGCCAGCGCGCCTGCCGGATCGGGAATGAACTGCAGGACCAGCAGCGACAGCACGCGCTCGAAGCTGTCCGCCGCGAAGGGCAGGTCGCAGGCATCGGCGACCTGGAAGCGGGCGCGCGGGTCAACTACGGCGACGCGGGCATGCTCGACATAGGGCTCGGCAAGATCGACACCGACAATTGCCGCCGGTTCGGCCCGCGTCGCCAGCTCCGCCGAGAGGCTGCCGGTGCCGCAGCCCAGGTCGAGCAGACGTTCACCCGGCGCAAGGCCGGCAAAGTCAACGAATCTGACGGCCAGGCGCCGGCTCCAGCGGCCCATCTGCAGTTCGTAGGCGGAGGCGTCGGTGGCGGTGAAGGTGGATGGCATGGTTGCCGTTCTGATCCTCGTTGTCGGCGCGCGGCCTCAAGTCGCAACAAAATGTCTGAACCGGTCACTCGGGCCACAGCAGGATACCAAATTCGCGCGGCTCCGCATCGCCCGGCCGGTCGGCCTCGCCCGATTGTCGATTTGAGATCGCCGCAGCTTGCGTCGTCAGCCCCGCCAGATCGAGCCCCATGTAGCGCCCCTTGTGACACCCGGGCCCGCTTCCGATGGCGGACGCGGCCGACTGAAAGAGCCGCAGCGCGGTCTTCGCGTTGGCCCGCATGCCGCGCGCGTTGCCGCGCCGCACCTGAAAGCCGGCGGCGGCCATATTGATGAGCGCCTGCAGAAAAAGCGCCGTCGGGCCGCGCCGGCCGCAGGCGTGCCACAGGCCTTCCCAAACCTCGTGCGCTTCCCAAAAAAAACCGTGATTGAAGAGGTCGATGCCGTAGAGGTAGTCGCCGCAGCCGCGCCAGGCGGTCGGGTCCGGCGCCGCCGGTTCCTCGACCTCCATGCCGTAGCTGTGCCCTTCGGGGTCGCGGATCGGATGCGGATGGCGGCGCGGAGTGTAGGCGTAGGGCGGAAAGGGCCGGTCCGGCAGCAGGCGCGGCGGTGGGGGTATCGGAGAGTCGTCCTTAGCCATGGATTCGCCGATGCATCCCAAGATCTATGCGAAGCGCTCATTGCGAGCCTATTGTTGCCGCCGGCCAGCCGCAAGGCCGCCCGAGGACCACGCGACACCGATATCAGCATCAACCGCCATCAAAACGCGCAATTCGGCGGAAAATCGCCGCGCGCAACTTGCCCTGGGCAATTCCGGTTTCGCGCCCCATGCGCACATTCCTGGGCCTTCCGGAGCAGATTTTCCTCATAGATTGCGCCAGCGAGCGAACCCGTCGTATGCTCCCGGCTCGATAATCGCGGGCACTCAAGCCCAAGCGAACCCATAGGGAGAAGAAAATGCTCCAACACGTGAGACAGGTTGCGCTCGTCGCGGCTCTCGGCGCCGCGGTTGTTGCCGCGCCGATGACGGCGGGCACGGCCCAGGCGGAAACGCCGAAAGACACGCTGATCATCGGCAAGAATATCAGCGACATCATCACCCTCGACCCCGCCGAGGTCTTCGAGTTCACCGGCGGCGAGGTTATCGCCAACGTCTATGACCGGGTCATGATGTTCGAGCCGGAAGACCTGACGACCCTGGTCGGCGGTGTCACCGAAAGCTTCGAGGTCAGCGACAACGGCAAGACCATCACCCTCAAGATGCGGCCCGACCAGACCTTCCATTCCGGCAATCCGGTGCGGGCGGAGGACGTGGCCTTCTCGCTGCAACGGGTGATCAAGCTCAACAAGACCCCCTCCTTCATCTTCACCCAATTCGGCTGGAGTGCCGACAATGTCGACAGCTTGGTGGTTGCCGAAGACTCCGAGACGGTGAAGCTCGGCATCACCACCGGCTTCTCGCCGGGCCTGGTGCTCAATGCCCTGCAGGCCGGTGTCGGCTCGGTCGTCGACATGAAGCTGGTCATGGAGAACGAGAAGGACGGCGACCTCGGTTACGAGTGGCTGAAAAACCACTCCGCCGGCTCCGGCGCCTTTTCGCTGAAGAGCTGGAAGGCCAACGAGCTGGTGATGCTCGAGGCCAACACCAACTATCGCCACGGCGCACCGAAAATGAAGCGGGTGGTGCTGCGTCACGTGCCGGAGGCTTCTGCCCAACGGCTGCTCATCGAAAAGGCCGACGCCGACATGGTGCGCGACCTGACCCCGGACCAGATCCGCGGCCTCGGCGACATTGCCGGCGTGGTGGTCGGCGACTATCCCAAGGCCGGCCTGACCTATCTGGCCACCAACGACGCGCACGAAATCCTCGGCAAACCGCAGGTGCGCGAGGCCATTCACTACCTCGTCGACTACGACGGCATGGTCAATTCCTTCCTCGCCGGGCAGTACCAGGTGCATCAGGCGATCTGGCCGGCCGGTCTGTGGGGCGCCTTGGAAGAGAAGCCCTTCAGCTACGACATCGCCAAGGCCAAGACGTTGCTGGCCGAGGCCGGGCATCCCGACGGCGGCTTCAAGATCACCATCGACACCCTGAACGAGTCGCCCTTCCGCGAGATCGCTCAGTCGGTGCAGCAGAGCCTGACGCAGGTCGGCATCGAGTCCGATATCGTTCTGTCGGAGGGCAAGACCCTGTGGCCGAAGTATCGCGCCCGCAAGCACGAGCTGATCGTCGCGCGCTGGTCGCCGGACTACGTCGACCCGCATTCCAACGCCGACTCCTTCGCCCACAACCCAGACAATCGCCTGGAAGCGAAGCTGACCGGCAAGCTGGCCTGGCGCACCTCGTGGGACGATTCGGCGATCACCGCCTTGACGGAAAAGGCGGCCAACGAGTTGGACCTGGGCAAACGCGAAACCCTCTATCATGACCT
>JAJFGM010000263.1 GCA_021776145.1 Kiloniellaceae bacterium
CCTGGAAATCAACCATTTCACCGCCGGCGTCTTCACCATCGGCTTCATCTACGGCGCCTATATGACCGAAACCTTCCGCGGTGCCTATCTGTCGATACCGCGCGGCGAAATCGAGGCCGCCATCGCCTGCGGAATGAACCGCGCGACCCTGTCCATGCGAATTATCTGGCCTCAACTCGTGCGTTACGCCCTTCCCAGCTTCGGCAACAACTGGCTGGTGCTGCTAAAGACGACGGCCCTGGTCTCTGTGCTCGGCCTGCATGAGCTGGTCTGGGAATCCTTTACCGCCGGCCGCTCGACGCGCCAGCTCTTTTCCTTCTTTTTCGTCACTCTGCTGATCTATCTTCTGCTCACGGCGATTTCCGACGTCGGCCTGCGCTGGCTGGAGCGGAAATACACCGTCGGCGTTCGGAGGGCTTGAGGCATGGCGGAGGAAGCGGCCCCGAGCCTGCTGCAAATCATCCGCGATTTCAGCGAAAACACATCGCCCATAGACTTTGTCCTTATCGGCGAACATTGGCCACTCTTCCTCGAAGGCCTTGGGGTGACGCTGATCCTGGTGATCTTGTCGCTGGTCCTGGGCGGCCTACTATCGCTGCCGCTCGCCGTGGCAAGAGCCCAGCGCACGCCAATAATCAGCCAGATCATCTGGGGCTATGTCTACGTTTTTCGCGGCACGCCGCTGCTGGTCCAGCTCTATCTGATCTACTACGGCGTCGGACAGTTCGAGGCGATTCGCGAGAGCTTCTTGTGGGTCGTTCTGAAGGATGCCTGGTGGTGCACGCTGATCGCCTTCGTGCTCAACACAGCGGCCTATTCGACCGAGATCTTCCGCGGTGGTATCGAATCCATTCCTTTTGGCGAGATCGAAGCCGCCAAGGCCTGCGGCATGTCCTCGAGCCAGCGCGTGCGCCGCATCATTCTGCCCAGCGCCTTGCGCCGCGCCCTGCCGGCCTATTCCAATGAAGTGATCTTCATGCTGCACGGCAGCGTTGTTGCCAGCACCGTCACCATCGTCGACATTCTCGGTGCCGGCCGTCTCCTCAACAGCAAGTACTACCTCGCCTACGAGGGCTTCATCGCCGCCGCGATCATCTACATGCTGCTGGTCTATGTTATGACCCGTGGCTTCAAACTGTGGGAAGGCAAGTGGCACGCCCACCTTAAGCCGCGCGAGGCCTGATCCTTCCGCCGCCGCGTTACGCGGTTTGCCCAATTTTGCCGGTATGCATGGTGTAACTGCGGCCCCTGCGGCGCACCATTCGTTCTTTCGGGTCCAAGCGGCCACTCTCGCGGTTCAGCCGGCGGCGCCAGTTCGATACGGTCTGCGGTGCCACGCCGGCCTGGCGCGCGATTTCCCGATCCGCCAGGCGCGCCGTCAGGGGATCGCCCAGCAGGCGCAGCACCTCGGCGCGCTTGTCGGCGTTGCTTCGGATCGGCGCCACGGCCAGCACCCGCTCCAGCTCGGCAATACGTGACTCCAGCGGCAGAGATGCCAACGTCGCGGAGTCCGTTGGCGGTTCCGATGTGGAGGCCCCCGGAACCGCCTGTGCCGCCGCCAGGCTCTCGGCCCTGCGGCGCCAGGTTTCGGCTTGACCCTGCGCCGATTTCAGCTTGCTGTCCGCGGTGCGCTGCGCCTGCTCGAAGGCCTTGACCTGGAGTTGGCGCCTGCTCTCGATCTCCGCGGCACGCGATTTCAGGTCCGAGATCTCGCGCTGCACCGTCTCGGCTTTCCGCTGCCAGGCGTCGGCCGCGGCCTGGGCTTCGGCCACGCGCGCCTTGAGATCTTCGGCATAGGCCTTGAGGCTGGTCACCATCAGCGACTCGGACGCCTGCGGAGCGGCCGTAATATCGACCGCGAGAAGATCGCGAAAGGTCAGGCCACTCTCGGCCAGCAACCGCCGGCCCTGGCGCAAAGCGGCCATGGCCTCGCCCTCTTCGCGGGAATCCAAAAGCGCCAGTACCTTGCGCAGGCGATTCCGGTCCTGGGGTTGGCCGTCCTGGGGTTGGCCGTCCTGGGGTTGGTTGTCCGGCATAGAGCCTCTTTCTATCAAAAGTGGGCAGTTGCGTGCCAAGCGGGCGCCCTTGTTTTCCCGCGTTGTGGCCTAAAAATCCGTTAAGGGTCGCGGCTTCCGTCGCGATTCCTTCAGCGGCTGTCCAAATTGGACAGATGGGCTCTGGCCAAACTGGACAGTTGCGGATGGCGGCGCCAGCGGGGAGAGTCCAAAAAAAGGGTGGCCCACCGGCCGGATTGCCAGGCGAAGGTCGGCGGCTTGGTGAACCGCTACGTGATGAGTTGGCGCGATGATTTGGAGGGTTTGGTGGAGCCGAGGAGGATCGAACTCCCGACCTTCGCATTGCGAACGCGACGCTCTCCCAGCTGAGCTACGGCCCCACGCGCTGCCCCGATTCTGGTCGCTTCGAGGCGGCGGGATAATGGTAAGAAGCCGGCCGCCTGTCAAGGTTCGCCTTGGCCCCACTTTCGCGGCGGGCCAAGTTGCAGGACCGCTTGTCTCGACAAAGCCTCGGTACTAGTCTATCGCCACTCTGCGAAACAGCTTTTCAAAGACCTGCAAGGACGTCGAATGATCATCATGGACCCGTTGATCCGCATCATCATGATCGCGCTCGACCTCTACGTTTGGATGATTATCATTTCGGCCGTCCTGACTTGGCTGGTCCATTTTGGAATCATCAATACCAGCAACCAACTGGTGTCCACCATCGGCGAGTTTCTTTGGCGCATCACCGAGCCGGCCATTCGGCCGATTCGTCGCCATATGCCAAACCTCGGCGGCATCGATATCTCGCCAGTTGTCCTGATCCTGGCGATCATTTTCCTGCAAATGGTGCTCAGCAACGTCCGGATCGCCTTACTGCAGGCCTGACCTCCTTGGCAGACGCGGATTCGGTCCTCACCTCGGCGGCGAATGGCCTGCGGCTGGCCGTGCGGCTGCAGCCCGCTGCCCGCCAGGCGCGCATCGCCCGGCCGGTTTGTCTGGACGACGGCAGCTTTCAACTGCGCGTCTGGGTGACCGAGGCGGCCGAGAAGGGACGCGCCAACGCCGCTTTGCTCAAACTGCTGTCGAAGACCCTGAAATTGCCGAAATCCGCCTTCAGCATCATTTCCGGCAAGCAGAATAGGCGCAAAGTCGTGGGGATAGAAGGCGACGCCGAAGAACTCTTGCCACGTCTCGCAAGCTGGATAAAGTCGCTGCCGGACGCTTGAAGGTCGGGCTGGAAAAGGCCTAATGCCCGGGCCTTCAATTAGGAATAGTGGCGCCGGGAGACCGCAAGCCGCCACAAGATCAGAAAAGGATCATGGATGAGCGCCACAATTATCGACGGCAAGGCTTTCGCCGCCGGACTGCGCGGCAAGCTTGCCGAAGCCGTTGGACAGCTGAAGGCGGAACATGGCCTGACACCCGGCCTAGCCGTCGTTTTGGTCGGCGAGAACCCTGCCAGCCAGGTTTATGTGCGCTCGAAAGGCAAGCAGACCGTCGAAGTCGGCATGAACTCCTTCGAGCACAAGATGCCGATGACCACCAGCCAGAACGAGCTGCTGGCCAAGGTCGACGAACTGAACCACGATCCGTCGGTGCACGGCATCCTTGTGCAGCTGCCGGTGCCGGATCAGATCGACGATCATGCGATCATCAATGCCATCAATCCGGCCAAGGACGTCGATGGCTTTCACGTCATCAATGCCGGCCGCCTGATGACCGGCGGCAAGGGCGATGACGCGCCGATGGTGCCTTGCACACCGCTGGGCTGCCTAATGCTGCTGGAGGACCACCTTGGCAACCTGTCCGGGCTCAACGCTGTGGTCGTCGGCCGTTCCAACATCGTCGGCAAACCGATGGGACAGTTGCTGCTGTCACGCAGTTGCACGGTCACCACCGCGCATAGCCGTACCAAGGACCTGCCCGAGGTTTGCCGCGGCGCCGATATTCTGGTCGCCGCGGTCGGGCGTCCGGAAATGATTAAGGGCGACTGGATCAAGCCCGGCGCCACGGTGATCGACGTCGGCATCAATCGCGTCGAAAGCGAAAACGCTAAGGGCCGGCTGGTCGGCGACGTGGCAACGGCAGAAGCCATGCAGGTCGCTGGCGCCATCACGCCGGTGCCGGGCGGCGTCGGTCCGATGACCATCGCCTGCCTGTTGGCCAACACGGTCACCGCGGCTTGCCGCCAAGCCGGCGTCGAGGCGCCTAGACTCTAATCCTTCGCCGGAAGAGTGAGCTTGATCAGCCCCTTGACCGGTGCCTTGGCGTCGACCGGCTTGCCTTTGCGCAGGATGTCGATACGGCCCCGGCGCGCCAGATACAGGGCCTGCTGACGCACCGCGGTCAAGTAGCGGCGCCACAGGTCGGGCGGGTCGCCGCGCTTGGCGCGCGTCTCGGCATAACTTCTGGCCACCTGCTGGGGGGCCAGCCGAGCCCCGGGCGCGGCCTCTTTCAGCAAGTCCAGGATCGCCACGGCAATGGGGTCGTCGCCCTTTTCCGCCGCCAGCGGGGCACTTTCGTTGGGGGTTTGATCGTTCATGCGGGCTCTTTAACACAGCGTCGGCGGAGGAGCGACAGCACATTTCGCGCCGACCCGTCGAAAGGCCGGCCGCAATGCGATCTGGCCCAACGGAACGGCCGCCGATTGGCGCTGAATTCTAGACGCCGCCCGCCGAAACCCTCATATTGGCGACCATGCTTGGAACTCTCAATGCCCTTGTCGCCTCGACCTTGCTGTTCGTTGTCGGGCATTTCGTGCTTTCCGGCCAACCCCTCAGGAACGCCCTTGTGCAGCGTCTCGGTACCGCGGCTTTCAGGGGTGTCTACGCTGCGCTAATCGCCGCCGCCATGCTGTGGATGATCCTCGCCTACGGACGCGCGCCAGTGGTCGATGTCTGGCATCCAACAGCTGTTATGGCGATGATCCCCGTGGCGCTCATGCCGCTGGCCATGGTCCTGATTGTCACGGGCATCGCTGGGCCGAGCCCGACGGCGGTGGGCGGCGAGAACCTCTTGACCGACTCACCCGGTGGGGTATCCGGCATTCATACCGTCACCCGCCACCCCTTTCTTTGGGGCACGACGCTGTGGGCCGCCAGCCACCTCTGCGCCAACGGCGATGCCGCCAACATCATCATGTTGAGCGGCATCTTGCTGCTCAGCCTGGGCGGCATGTGGCACATCGACCGCCGCCGCGAGGCGCAGGTCGGCGCCGCCTGGGGCCCGTTTCGCCTGACCACCAGCGTTATTCCCTTTGCCGCCGCTCTGTCTGGTCGGGTTCGCGTCGACTGGCGCGGCATCGGCCTGCTGCGGCCAGCCGCCGGCCTGGCGCTTTATGTCGCGGCCTTGGCGTTCCACGAGATCATTACCGGCGTGCCGCTGACGATCATTTAGGACAAACGCAACTCACGCCCGGCACCTAGTCGCCATCAATTGAGAAAGCGGGAGAGTATTCATGGCAAGCAATGCTGAGGTCGCGGCCAAACTGCTGCGGGATGCCGCCAAATTCTTTCTCTCTATCGGCGAACAGAACCCGTCCATCCAGGCGGCGATGGAAGCCAATGCCAAGACATTTCACGTCATCGCCGGCCTGGTCGAGACCGACCCGCAAGGCGAATGCATGATCGCGGACCCACTGCCGGACGAGGAAGCGAAAGCGGGCACGGGCCCCGACGGCGGCGGCCCCCCCGACGGCGATGGCGCCCCCGACGGCTAAGCCAAGTTAGGCCCGGCGCGTTATCCGCGCTGGCGCCGCAGAAGTCGTAAACGCAAGGCGTTGAGCTTGATGAAACCCTGGGCGTCGCGTTGGTCGTAGACCGAGTCTTCCTCGAAGGTGACGTGCTCCATGGAATAGAGCGAGTCCTCGGACTTGCGGCCCATGACTATGACGTTGCCCTTGTAAAGCTTCAGCCGCACAGTGCCGTTGACCCGCTCCTGACTCTTGTCGATCAGAGCCTGCAGCATCTCGCGCTCCGGCGAGAACCAGAAGCCGTTGTAGATGAGTTCGGCGTAGCGCGGCATGATTTCGTCTTTCAGGTGCGCGGCGCCGCGGTCGAGGGTAATCGATTCCATGGCCCGGTGGGCGACGATCAGAATGCTGCCACCCGGGGTTTCATAAATACCCCGGCTTTTCATGCCGACGAAGCGGTTCTCCACCAAATCGAGACGGCCGATGCCATTGGCACCGCCCAGTTCGTTAAGGCGGGTCAATAGTGCTGCCGGTGCCAGGCGCTCGCCGTCAATGGCGACCGCATCGCCGCT
>JAJFGM010000264.1 GCA_021776145.1 Kiloniellaceae bacterium
GGCAAGGCGCGAAATGTCCGACTGGCGCAGGAAATCCGCGAGGAACTGGCGGCTATTCTTGCCGGTGCGGAGATCGGCGATTAGCCCCGCCGCCGTGTCCAACAAGCTGCGGGCCTGGTCTGGAAGGCAAGCTGTAGCCAAAATGCGACATTGCGCGTTCGTTGGAGTGTCATGAATTCTCTCGCGAGAACCAGTTAATCTCTGTTCACAAGGATACACCTCATGGAACGCCGACTTGCTGCTGTACTTGCTGCCGACATGGTCGGCTATTCTCGCCTTATGGAGGCTGATGAGGATGGCGTCATTTCACGTCAGAAGGCGCTGCGCAAGCAGTTGATCGACCCTCAGATCGCTCTCTATCGGGGCCGCATCGTCAAAACCACCGGCGACGGGATGTTGGCCGAATTTGCATCTGCCCAAGATGCCGTACGCTGCGCAGTAGAAATACAGACCGAGATGTCCCTTCTGGAGGTCGAACCAGATGAGAACCGCCGCATCCGCTACCGAGTCGGCATCAATCTTGGCGACGTCGTATTTGAGGATGACGATATCTACGGCGATGGCGTCAATGTTGCCGCCCGCCTCGAAGGGTTGGCGGAGCCTGGTGCGGTCTGCATTTCCGACATCGTGCATCAGACCGTAATGGATCGATTGGGCGTGGATTTCCGGGACATGGGCGGGCAACGTGTCAAGAACATCTCCCGTCCTATCAAAGTGTGGCAGTGGACACCCAGCGCGCAGCCGAAACGGGAAACGCCAGAGACGGCGTTGCATCAGCGAGTTCGCTTTTGCACTTCGGCCGACGGCGTGCATCTCGCCTATGCGACCATCGGAGAGGGGGCGCCGGTTCTCAAAGCACCAAACTGGATCAACCATATCGAGTATGAATGGCAGAGCCCGGTTTGGGGGGCATTCCTTTCAGAGTTTGCCAAGCAAAGCTGCCTTACTCGCTTCGACCAACGTGGTAACGGCCTGTCGGACTGGGATGTAAATGAGATTTCCCAAGAACGGATGATCGACGACATGTTGGCTGTCGCTGATGCGGTCGAGTTGGAGAAATTCGCGCTATTCGGGATCAGCCAGGGTGCTGCCTTCTCGATGCGTTTTGCCGCAACCTATCCCGAGCGCGTCAAATGTCTTGTCCTCCTCGGCGGATATGTACGCGGTCGGCTGCATCGTGGCGACCCCGAAGCCAAACGATTTCACGAGATTGGGCACACCATGATACGTGACGGGTGGGGCTCTCCTAACACGATCTACAGACATTTCTTTACATCGACCTACATGCCCGATGCCACTCCTGAAGAGGCAGAGTGCTTCGACGAGCTTCAGCGTGTTTCAACAAATACAGAGAACGCCTTGCGCATCCTGCAAATGAATGCTGACGTCGACGCCAAAGAATATGCCGCCGCTGTTCAAGCCCCCACGCTCATCCTCCACTGCCACGGTGATCGCGCCGTGCCGGTTGAAGAAAGCCGCCTTGCTGCCCGCCTGATCCCTGGCGCGAGCTTCGTCGAGTTGCCAGGTAAAAATCATTGCATGGTTGGCGGACATCCGGGCTTTCAAGAATTCTTCGACGAGGCCATGCCATTCCTGCGCGAGCATGCGGGCAATTAAAAGGCGCTTTGGCGCGATTTCGCTTTCATCCGCAATGAACCAAGCATGACCCAGCGTAATTGTGAGGCTCGCCTGAATGAGTGTCGGCCAAGTCGGCAATGGCTCACGTCTACGCCTCGTCACAACCCGCTCGCCAGGTCAGCGGTCGCGGATAATCCCGACAAATCCAGCTGGCAAGTCTGCTTTCGGATCCTGACTCACCGTCGTCCTGGGCGCCCCGCGACAGCCGGATGTCGCCGAGAAGAGACACGAAGCTGAATAGAACTCTTCCTCGGAACCAAACCTATTTGTGCGCCGAAATGATATGCGTTCCCTGCGGTACAGACATTCCCTCGACAGTAATGTAGTCCGACAGTGCTTCGCTGATCTCCTTGACGATCATGGATCGCTTGTCCTCATCGAGAGCAGCAATTTGTGGCCCGATCGGAATACTCGTTAATTGGGCTGGAATCGAGATATGCGGCGGTGCCATTTGCCGCGTGATCGTCGTTGCGCGGATCTCGATATTTCGGAATTCGGCTGCGATCATGAGCGAGCGCAACTCTTCCGCATCGCCCAGCGAGAATGGCGCGCGGCTGACTTTGGCCGCATCCGGGCCAAGATGGCGACCGAGGACTTGGTTCGAGGCCTGATTGATGGGGCTGTGTTCAGGCGACTGCCAGACTGCGAGCCAAACACTGCCATCGGCCTTCAAGACACGATGCATTTCCCGAAGCGCGCCCGCCTTGTCTGGAAAGAACTGTAAACCTTGCTGGCAAATGACCACATCGATTTTCGCGTCTGGAATAGGGAGGTTACCCGCGTCAGCTTGCTGCCATTCGATATTGGAACATCCAGATAGTGGTATCTTTTCGGCAACTTTCAGCATTGCACTATTGAAATCGACACCGATGACCCGCCCTGATTTTCCCACGATTGCCGCCGCTTTTCTCGCAACAATGCCCGTTCCACAGGCGACATCGAGCACGTTTTGCCCGGGCTGTAAGCTGATATGACCCAGTAGCACTCGCGCCAAGGGCTCAAAGACAGCGGGAACCTGGTATTGCTCGTAAGTCTCCGGGCCTGCTCCCGACAACGACCATTTACCACCCAAAGCAACCTCCGCCGGCGTCATTCGATAGATCCTGTTTGTTGTTCACCATCCAGTTGGTCGTTCAAAATGTCAATTTGTGGCCGAAATCCCTCCCGGATCAATTTTTCCCAGTACGTCGACGGCCTCGGGCACCTCCGGGTTCAGGGATAGACCCGACGAAACCAGCCTGCAAGTCCGTTTTCTGGCGGTAACTCAGTTGCGGTCGGCGCATCGCGAGGCCCGAGGTTAGTCGACAGCTGACTTTATGATCCCGACTGGCCAGTAAGATGTTTGACGACATATTCGGCATCGCGACCGACTCCATAGAACAGGCCCGAGCCTTGGCTACACATCCAGTGTAGGCCGACGAAATAGAGACCGGGTAGATCGGCGACGCCCCGCCGATAGCGCGGATAGCCACGCGCATCGAAGACTTGAAGGTCAATCCAGTTGAAGTCGAAATGGAAGCCAGTGGCATAGATAACAGTAGAGATGCGGGCCTCAACGAGGTCGAGCTCTGGCGCCTCGGGCGCGGGCTGCCAGTCGACCGGGACGACCTCCTCTTCGGGCGCGTCCAGGCCATGCTTCGCGATGAAAGCGTCAATGCCGTCGATCTCGGTCTTACAGAATCTGTCCACAGCATCTAGGGTCTCCGGCAAATCGCCTGCGAAACGAAGAGCCCCTCCCTTCGCCCCCAACACTTTGCCGTGTAGCCGCACCCCGCCCAGCGCCAGCTTTCGCAGGTCGATGGTGTGCCCACCGTCGCGGCCCGTGAGATGCGGATGTGCCTGAAAGCGGATTGCACTGCCCTTTGGGTGCTGGTCGACAGGCATCTCCATGTAGCCGGTGGTCACGTCCCATTCGAGGATGTCGCGCCCCCGATAACGGCGCGGGATGCGACCGGCGTTTCCCACGCAGAGGTGCACCTCGCGGCCGGCGCCCAGAAGGTCCTCGGTTACCTGACAGCCGGACTGACCGCTGCCGACAACCAGAACCGCGCCCTCTGGCAACCGCGCTGAATCGCGGTAGTCGCGGGTGTGCTGCCGTGTGATCCCGGTAGAAAGGTCCTGATCCCAGCATGGAATGTTGGGGTGTTGATGGGTACCAACACAAACGATCAAGTTCTCGGCCCGGAACTCGCCCGCCGAGGTCTCAAGCCGAAATCGTCCGGGCGCCTCGCAGGCGGAAATATGTCTTACCTCGACACTTCCGCGATAGGGTGGATCGAAGCTCGCCGCAAAGCGCTCGACATAGTCGACGATCTCGTCGCGGAGCATGAAACCATGGGGGTCACTTCCATCATAGGGGAAGCCGGGAAGGCGGCAGAGATGATTCGGTGTTACCAGGCAAAAACTGTCCCACCGGTTGCGCCAGGTGTCGCCGACCCGGCCACGATCAAGGACAATGTGCTCCCGGTCGGCCTTCTTGAGATGCCAACTCGCAGAGAGACCGGCCTGTCCGCCTCCGACCACAATCGTTTCGATGCATGAGCTCATCTAATCTTAAGGTCCTGGACGCTGAGCCAAGCATTTAAGCCAGAATTATCCACCGTTGACTAGATGCTGGCAAAGTTGCGGCGGTCCGCAAACGAGGGGGCAGAACAGCATCCCGTCAATTGCCGGCGCGAAAGCCTGGAAGTGATCGTTGATCTCTGGTGAGAGAGAGGATCAACCTTCCGGATTGTGGGTCATCTTCGGAAGTCACCGCATCTGGCGATCTACGTTTGGTGCCGGTGGTAAATCGGACCAAATCGACGAAAAATCCCGCATTCACAGAGATAGTTCCAGCCACCCCAACAGAATTCCCTCAGCCGTCCGCTGGCGAGTCCTAGCGCGTGTCGCGTTTAATCGCCCTCATATCCAGCGGCAACAGAAGTGATCGAAGGGTCCACAGGGCGCGGCCCTCGCCATCTACCGGCGGGTGCACACGATTGCCCGACTTGATTCCCTGTCGACAATTTGCGACGGCCGGTTAGAAATGGGCTCGGGGGCGAACAGCCGTCACATCGGTCCCACCTTTTCGCCGGGGAGCTTTTTCGAAGATGGCGCCGCCACAAGCAAGCCCGCCAGCGTTATCAAGATCATCCCGCCGACTGTTAAAAGACCAGGCTTCTCGGAGAAGAATACGAACCCCCACACGGCGGCCGACACCAGATAGGCATAGTCGAAAGTGGCAATGATCGACGGCGCGGCGATTTGATAAGCGCGTGCGACGCCGACGAAATAGGCGGCCGAGAGCGCGCCGAGCAGTGCCATCAACCCCCACTCCCGCCCGCCCATGGGGGCCCACGTTTCGAGCAGAAACGGAAATACTGCCGTCGCATCGTCTCCAAGGCCAATGAGGGCGAGCAGGATTGTGGCGGACACGCCAGTCACGAGAAAAGCGCCGTGGAGGGCGAGTGCCAAGGTGAGCGGTGCCTCTTCCTGGCATTTGCTACGGGTGATAACCATCGCAAGAGCATAGAAAGCAGCGCCCAGCAGTGGCAGCAAAGTGAACCACGAAAAGGCGTCGGAACCGGGCTTCAGGATTGCGATCACGCCGAGAAAGCCCAGCAGAACACCGCCCCATTGGCGCCCGGTCACCGGTTCGCCGATCAGTGCGGCGGAAAGCAAGGCGATCATGATCGGGTTGGTGTAGATGGCGACGGCCGCCACGGACAGGCTGAGTACGGGAAGCGATGCGTAGAAGGCGAGCCAGGTGAGGACCAGGAGCAGGCTGCGAAGCAAGGCCCATTTTGGGACTCGCGGTTCGAGACCGACACCCGTTGCGCGCAGCAGTGCGAACATGATCGGGATGGCGAAAAGCGAACGCGCGACAAAGACCTGCCAAAGCGTCAGGTCCGAACTGACGAGCTTCACCACGGCATCCGCGAAAGCCATGGTCAGCACCGACGCCAGAATAATAACGACACCTTGCGCCGCTCGGTCGGGCCTCGCGTCTTCTCTGTGCGCCATCACCTATCCCTCGCGACAAGACTTCAGGGTGTCCTTTCCAGCCGCGGCGATGGCGGATCCCCAGTTCTAAAGCCGCGTCATCGCGGCAATGGTCTCCGCCAGGCGGCGACCGACGATCTCCGCCTCTCCGTCCCGCAGCGTCTCCGCGCCGACCGAGAGGCTATTGCCGTGGTGCGCCGCAATGAAGATGCTCGGCTCTCCGTCCAGCAACGCATCGGACACCGCCTGTGCCTCGAGGTGGCCGAGCGCGCGTTCAAAGCCGATCGAGAGATAGGGTGCGCGCCCTTCGTTCGAATTGAGCCAGCGTCGCGAAATGCCGTTGAGGCCGGAGACCGCCTGGTCAATTGTCTCGAGCGCGCGGCGCCAGCTCCGCTGGTCTGCCACATGGTCACGCCTGAGGTATTCCTGCAGGGCGACGAGCATGCCGGCGACCTGCTCCTTTCCCACCTTGAGACCACGGCCCAGGCCCATGAAGAGATTGTTCGGGTCGCCTTTTCCGGTGATGGCCGCAAGAACGTCGATGTCCTGGTGCTGCAGAGCCATGGACCGGGCCAGCTCCGCGCGGCAGGCGACAAACCCGCTCGCTGCCGGGCCCTGCATAGCCTTGCTGGCGGTGAAGGCGACCGCGTCGGCGCCGAGTTCGATGTAGG
Source organism: Kiloniellaceae bacterium (assembly GCA_021776145.1). Lineage (GTDB taxonomy): Bacteria > Pseudomonadota > Alphaproteobacteria > Kiloniellales > Kiloniellaceae > JAJFGM01. The sequence continues at coordinate 6,294 of JAJFGM010000264.1, forward strand.
TCCGCAGGTTCTCGGGCGGAGGCACCGAAAGCGAGGCATCGACGACAACCCGGACACCACACCCGTGGGCGACCGAGATTACCGCAGCAAGATCGGGCACTCCGCTTTGGTCTTTGTAGGGCAGTCCCGTGCAGTCGTAAAAGACACAAGCGACGCTGTGGTCGATGGCGGCCGACAGGCGGTCCAGCGCATCGGCTTCGGCGGCGTCGATCAGGCGCAGCCTCGCGCCCGTCGCGCGCACGGCGAAATCATAATACCCGCGGTGCTGCTGGAACATCACCACATGATCCGGCGGTCCGTCGATGTGCGGCAGGGACTTGATGCGATCGGGATCCTCGCCGGCGATACACGCCGCGACGGCGAGCGTGATCCCTGCCGAAGCCCCCGGCGTGGCATAACCGGCTTCGGCGCCGGTCGCCTCGAAAATCACGCGGCTCGCGACCACCTGCAGATCAGCGACCGGCAGATAGGCCTGCGCGGCTTCGCCCATGGCGGCCAGGACGCTGGGGCTCAATGTGGAATTACCGACCCTGGTCCAAGGCCCGGTGGCATTGATCAATGGGCGCAAGCCCAGATCAGTCAACGAAAAGGTCATCTGCTTTGCCATCCCTGAGATCCGCAGCCTTCTTGGGCAGTCGGCAAGCCACTAGAGCAATATCAGATCAGGTTGAACCACAAAGGTTCAACCTGATCGGATCAAAATTGCTCTACACATTAACGAGTTAGAGTGTCTATATCCGTTCACTTGGATCGCTGAAAGCAATTCCAAGTGAACGGATGACGCTCTAGCAGTTTGTCGACGCGGAGTCGATGGGCTCGGTCTGGGTGGTTGTCTTATTGGCGATCGACCCCGCTTTGAACCATCGCACTGGGACAAGCCGTTTCAACTGTCTTTCCGGGCCTCGAACCGTGAAAGCCCTGCCGCATCGTTCCCGTAAGTGGCTTTCCACGTCTGCGCGATGCCTATTCGTCGAGTGCGCGGAGCTGATCGCGGCTTTCGCCCTCGACGGTGCCAAGTCCGTTCTGGACCGCCAGTTTCAGGGCGCGGTTGAGCCAGGTTCGTGCCCTGACGAGATCGTCCTGCACGGCGGCGCTGCGCCCGGCGCGATAATAAAGATCGGCAGCCGCGACAGGGTTGCCGGCGGTTTCCCTTGCCGCCGCGCCTCCCGCCATGGCACGCGCCATGCCGCGGTAGTCGCGCAAGTCTTGGCGAACCGCCGCCGCCGCGCCGAAGGCAAGCGCGGCGGACTCGGCTTGTCCTGTCAGCATCAGCCAACGGCCATGCAATTCCTCTTTGTCGGCCCGCAGGGCTTCTTGAACTGGCGTTCCCATCGCCGACAGGGCCTGTTCGACGGCCGCGGCATCCTTTGCATCGGCGGCCAGCATGCCGAGGATAAAATGCGCCCGGGCCGGGGTTGCGCCGTCGTCCGGCAGCGCGTGCTCGATGCCGGCCTTCGCGGCCGCGCGCGCAAGCGAGGCGTCGCCGGCCTCGTATCGGGCGACCGCCTCGACAAGGAAGAGTTCGGCGAAAACCGGAACGCCGCGGCGTTCGAGCTCGAGGCGGATTCGCAGCGCCTGTTCCGCCGCCAACCGCGGCGCGTTGTCGCGCAACAGTGCCAGGGAATACTCATACCCGACGTCGCCGATCAACCTCACTTCGTCCCGCGCAAAGGCGCGGGCAAGGAGGCGTTCGTAGAGGACCAC
>JAJFGM010000265.1 GCA_021776145.1 Kiloniellaceae bacterium
CATCGCCGGTAGAATTGATACTCCCACTGCCGAAGACAGTCGACGATACGGTGGCTGGCGACATCGAGAAGGAATCGGTGTTCGTGTCGCCCTATCTCGAACGCATTATCGTCGAGCCGGATCGTGCGTCCGTTCGGGCCATTGTGAAGTGCGATGCGCCGATGGAGGAAGTGCGAGACAAGGCGACACGCTATCTCGAGACAATGTCCAAGCAGTTCTCCGGAGTTGAGCCCAAGGTCTTTTTCGAGAACCAGCGCAAGGACGATGGCGCCTACGAGCCCGATGCCAATCTGCGACTCGCGGAAAAAGGCTGGTTGCACGATTACGGCAAAGGCCAGGTCGCCTACTCCGGGCCGGTGCTCAAGCTGGCACGCCTGGTAAACGAAAAGGCCGGCGAGCTCTACAGCGAACGGCTTGCGGCAAAGGACGGGCACTTCCCGGCGCTGGTCGATGCGGACACGCTGCAGGCCTGCGGCTACTTCGATTCGCATCCCAACGCCGTGACTTTCATAGGCAACATGGTGGAAGACTTCGACGCGATCGAAGAATTCCGCGTCGCCAATTCCTGTTCCGAAGGCGCGCTCATGCCGCAGCGCGACCATGTTCACATCGATGGTATGTGCCTGAACCCGGCGGCTTGTTTTCCCTGCTATCCGACTCTGAAGGGCAAACACATCGGCGAGGGCGAATGCCACAGCTGGATGGGTAGGGTCTTTCGTTACGAGTCGCGGAACATTTCCGGCCTCGAACGCCTCTATGAATTCAACGTGCGAGAGTTGGTCTTTGTCGGAACCGAGGCTTTCACGCAGGCCAGCCGCGAAAAGGCGCTTACGGTCGTCGAAGATCTAGTCAGGTTTTTTGATCTCGACGCGGTCGTGCAGACGGCGACGGACCCGTTCTTTGCCACCGTTTCGGCGGCCCGCAAGTTTTGGCAGCAGTCGCAGGAAGTCAAGAACGAGATCCACATGCCGATCGCCCAGGGCGACGGTTCGATAAAGCAATTGGCGTGCGGCTCGATCAATCTTCACGGCAATTTTTTCGGCACCAGGTTTGAAATTCTTTGCACCGACGATGAACCGGCGAGCACGGGTTGCGTTGGTCTGGGGATCGAACGTTGGGTGCTTGCTTTCTTCTGTCAGCACGGCCTCGATCCCAAGCGTTGGCCGGCCGAGGTGCGTGACCAGATCCTCTAACTCTCCACCGATGCACACTGGTATCGCCGCGATCATTAACGTGGCGTTCGCGGCCAGTTAGAAAAGGAAATGACCAATGAAACTCGAAGAGCTCTTTGCAAACCTCCTCCAGGAGCCCGTTGAATCGCTCAACGATGAAACCAGCCCGCGAAACACGCGGTCGTGGGATTCCCTTAAGCATGTTGAACTCGTCATGGCGGTCGAGGGCACCTATTCGGTGCAGTTCTCTATGCCCGAAATCGCCGGTCTCAACACCATGGGCAGCATCCGTCAGTTACTCAAACTGAAGGGCGTGGAGGCTTAAGACGGGGTCGGTACAAGGCGACCAGCGCGAGTGTCCGAACGCTGCCTGGTCTTGGCGCTGCTGGTTTGCGTGAATGAAATTATCGCCTTTTGGCTCCGTTCGCGCTTCAAATCGTCTGCGTTCCAGTGTGGTATTCCCACAATTTAGGATCATTCGTCGATGTCCAATCCCATTCGGATGCCGGGAACCCCAAGTGCTCACGCTGCTAGGTTCTTGAAGCACTGGGACCGGCGGCGGCTCCTGCGCTGGAGCGGCAAGTCCTTCGCCAAGGACAAAATTCCGGTCTTGCTGCTGGAAGGCATATCGCCAACCGCGGTCGAGGTATTGAGGGCCGCCGGATACGCCAACATCACGCAGGTTTCCTCCGCTCTCAATGGCGCGGAGCTGACCAAGGCGGTCAAAGAGGCCCGAATTCTGGGCATCCGTTCGCGCACCAAGCTGACCGAGGCGTGTCTTGAAGCGGCGGAGAACCTCATAGCCGTCGGTTGTTTTTCCGTCGGCACGAACCAAGTCGACTTGATGGCGGCTCGGATGCTCGGAATTCCGGTATTCAACGCGCCGTTTTCCAACACGCGCAGCGTCGCCGAGTTGACGATCGCCGAGATCGTCATGCTCTTCCGCGGGATTTTCGCCAAGTCGACGGCGGCACACCGCGGCGAGTGGGGGAAGTCTGCCGTGGACGCCCACGAAATTCGCGGTAAGACCCTCGGAATCGTTGGCTACGGCAACATCGGCAGCCAGGTGGCACAGCTTGCCGAGGCCATGGGGATGCGCGTTCGCTATTACGATCAAACGGATAAGCTGCGACACGGAAACGTCGAGCCGACGGAAAGCCTGACCAAGCTTCTTGGTCAAGTCGACGTTGTGAGTCTGCACGTCCCCGATACACCTCAGACCCGTGACATCATGGGCGAGGAGGAGATTCGCGCGATGAAGTCCGGTGCCTTCCTGATCAATAACGCGCGCGGCTCTCTGGTCGATCTGGACGCGCTTGCCACGGCCTTGAAGGACGGCCATTTGCGTGGCGCCGCCATGGATGTCTTTCCCGCCGAACCCGCTTCCAACGACGAGAACTTCCATTCTCCACTACAGGGTCTCCACAATGTCATTCTGACCCCGCATGTCGCCGGTTCGACCCAAGAGGCGCAGGAGCGGATCGGTAGTGAGGTCGCGCGCAAGCTGGTCGAGTATTTCGGCGTGGGATCGACAACGGGTACCGTCAACTTTCCGCAGGTACAACTGCCGATCAACCCCTCGGCGACGAGGTTTATCCAGGTCCAGCGCAACCTCCCCGGCGAGATGAAACGGCTGAACGATGTCTTCGCGCTGCATGAAGTGAACATCGTCGCACAGCATATGCAGGCGGACAGCGAGATCGGTTATGTCGTCGTGGACGCTATTGGAAAAATTCCCAACACCGACGACATCATGGCTGAAATCCGCGATCTGGAGGGGACGATCCGGGTGCGAATGCTGCACCAACCCGCCTGAGGCCGGCTGTCCCGTTCAAGATATCGGGCGCGAGCCCCGTCAATCGCGACGCACCGGAAAAGCAAGAGTGGTTTTCCAGAATCGATCACCGCCGCGGCGGCGTCATTTGGCGCCTTCACGCGTTGAGACAGATCCGATCAATTGCAAAATTGTCGTATCAAACTTCATGCGATTACATGGTTGGCAAAATCTCTATATCGTGATCCCTATGAACAAAGGGAGGGACGGGGATGCGCGCCGTAGCCAAATTGACTGTCTTTGGATTTTTTCTACTGTCGCTGGCCGGATGTAGCGAAATGGCCCACCAGCCCGAAGCCTCCGAGAATCATGCGGTCGACTTGAGCTCGGGGGACTACGACGGTGATGCCGCGATTCGGCTCACGGCGATCGGCGGGAGACTTGTCTATTGGCGGAATCACGATG
>JAJFGM010000266.1 GCA_021776145.1 Kiloniellaceae bacterium
AAGGTGTAGCGGTTGCGAATTTCGCGGGCATGGCCGATCGCGGCCTCGGCGAAGCTGGGCTCGAGACCGATATCGCTGAAACGGACGGGGGCGCCGGCGCGTGCAAGAATCGATTGCAGCTCCTCGGCCGGACGACACACCGCGCGCAGTTTTTCGCCGATTTCCTCCCAACCATCGGCGAGTCGGTCGTTCAGTGCCGCGGTTGCGGTGCCGTCGAGGCGCTTGCCGGCGAACTCGCGCCAGCAGGCCGCGCCGGTGATTTCGCCAAAGTGCGCCTGCAGATCTTCTTGTGTCGTCTGTGACGGGTTCAGGCGCGGTGGGCCGCCCGCCAGCATGCGTTCCTGCAGGCGCGCCATTACGCAGCTGGTGACGGCGATCTGCTCGCCGTGAAAGACCTCCGGCCAGCCCGCCGGCGGACGCATTTCGATGTAGTGGCTGATCAGGTGTTCGCCCTGACTGGCGGGATAGCTGCCGCCGCAGAGGGTCATACCGAGGCCCGAAAGCACCAGTGTGCGTGCCAGTCGGGCCATGGCTTTGAGGTCGCCGGCCAGGAGGGCTTCCGGCTCGGCGAAAAGGGCATCTTCCTCGCCGCGGAGCAGGATAAAGGGCAGCTCGCGATAGAAGCTGCCGAACAGCAAATGCGACAGCAGCCAATCCGCCTGTGCCGTCGGTCGGCAGACGGAGTCGCCAAGGCCGGAGCGGATCATGCGGTGTGGCGCCTGGCTGAGCACCTCGAGATCCATGAAGACGCCCTGCGGCGCCACGGCGGCGAGTGACTTCTTCAGGCCCTTGTCGGATATCGCGGCGTTGACCGAAGTATAGCCGTTCATCGACGGCGCGGTGGCAAAAACGGCGCAGGCCTTGCCCTGCTCGGCGGCGGCGAACTTGCAGAGGTCATTGATGGTGCCCGAGCCGATCGCGACGAGGCAGCCTGCCGCCGCCGTCTCGGCGATCAGGGCGCGGGCTGTTTTCATATCGGCATGGGGGCGCGACCCCAAATGCAAAGGCTGCACCGGTCCAAGCACACGCAGTGCCTGTTCGACGCGCGCGCCGAGAACCGCATGGGTGTCGGCATCGCTGACGACGGCGAAGGGCGGGTCGAAATCCAGCTCGCCGACCAGTTCGGCCTCGCGTCCGGCCAGGCTTTCTTCAATGGCGATTCGTCGGCAGGGGACCCGCAGAGTGCGGCCGTCGCCGGCGTCCGGGTCGGGATAATTACCGGCGAGCAGGCGTTCTATGTCCCGGGTGCTCATGGCCGCCGCCGGATCGCGTCATTTCCGGTGGAAGAAGAAGGGGGGCGCGCGCCGCCGGGCTCAGGCATGCGCCGTAACCGCCTGGCTGGCGGCGAGAATGGCGCGGCACTGATGCTCCAGCCCAGGCCGGTCGGGCGCAAAAACGTCATCGAAGGCCGCGGTGCCGATGGTGAAGGCATCGGCTCCGGCGGCGGCCAGGTCTCGAATGCGGGCCGGCGAATCTATACTCCCGGCGACAATCAGAGTGCCGCCGTCGAGGCCGTCGCGCGCCGCCCGCACCAAATCCAAAGGATCGGCATCGGTTGCCCGATAGGCCAGCAGGTCGACACCGGCACAGCCGGCGGCACGCATACGGGCGCTGTCCGCGGCGACCTCATCGGGCGTTCCCCGCAGCTCTGTCGGGTGGCCGACGGGGCGACCTGGAAAAGGATAGTAGGCGATGCCGCTTGGCCCCAGAACCTCGAGCGCAAAAGCCAAATCCTGGCCGCCGAGGACACGGTCGACACCGATGTCGAGGGCGGTCTCGATTGAGGTCCGAACGCTTTCCGCCGTCGTACTTACAACTTCCATGTAGGCGATGCCGCCAGCCGCCTTGATCCGCCCGACAACCGCCCGAAGCGTTTGTGCGTCCACGCCTATGTCCTTGAAGCCGATATGCGAAACCCCGCATTCGATAGCAACTTCAACGACATCCAGACAGTCTTCGACGGTCTTGTCGGCGCGCGTCAGCATGAAGATGAAGTCCAATATGGGAACTCCCTGAGTTTGGGGTGGGGCGCGTCGTCGGTGCGGGTGGATATTGTACCTCCAAAGTAGATTTTGCAAGTACCACATCTGTGGGAACGACTGGATCGGTCGGATCTTTCGCGTGACCAGGGGTAAGGGGCAGTTCATCCGATCGTCGTGTTACGCCGGGCGCTTCCAGCCAGGGACGTGCGGGCCCAAAGTCCCAAGAGTGGCGACCTGGACTGCTGTTTAAACGAATCTGGCCCTATGTATCCGCCGCGTTTTATCCCTAATTGGTTGTCGAAAATCAGCTACAGATGCGGTCTGGGCGCGTCTTGAGCGCACGAAACCGGGGCCATGGCGGTGTGACAGCCGCCGCGGGAAGGTTTAAGACAGCCGATCTGTTCGATAATTCCTCGTGAATAAAAAAGAAACATCCGAAAGAAGGAACGCGCCGCGATGAAAATGACAACCGAAGAGGCCTTCGTGAAGGTCCTGCAGATGCATGGCATCGAACATGCCTTCGGCATCATTGGTTCGGCATTCATGCCGATTTCCGACCTCT
>JAJFGM010000267.1 GCA_021776145.1 Kiloniellaceae bacterium
CTATGTCTACGCCTATTGCGGCGAAACCAGGTTCGGCAGTTTCGACCAGCAGGATGGCAGCGGCGAAACCAAGGTGGCCAAGCGGGCGCGCGAGGTACGCGAACTGGTCGGCCGGCTGCGCGCCGAAGGCTGGGCCGGGCACCAAATTTTCCTCGCCGGGCACTCGGCCGGTGCTTGGGCGGCCCTGCTGGTGGCGCGCCGCGACAGCGACCTCGGCGGCACCATTGCCTTGGCCCCGGCCTTTGCCGGGCTGCGCCAGGGTCGCTCGCGCGCCTGGCGGGCGGAACGGGCGCGGCAAGCCGCGGACCTGGCCGGGGCCATGCACCTGCCGTCGCTGGTCTATGCCTTCAAGGGTGATGCCTACGAAGGGCCAAACAGTCTTAAGTTTCTTGCCGCCCTGCCGGGAGTCGACTTTCGCGCGCTACCCAACGACCGCATCGACGGCGTGCCCTGCGGTCTGGTGCGGCCGCACGCGATCCCGGCCGAGGACTGCTTTGCCCGCACGCAAGTGGCCGAAATCCTTGATTTCATCGAGGCGCGCCTGGCAGCGAAATAGGGGCGCTCCTGGCGCGCCACAGCGCGACGGGATGGACTATGCGCGCTGTTCGGCGCTGTCGTCGTCCTGCGTGTCACGCAACGGATGTTCGAGCCGGGAGATCATTTCCATGGGCACGATCTGCCAAAATCGGCCGCGCTCCTGCGTCCAGTCGATGAGCAGGCGTTCGGCGAAGCGAGATTGGGTTTCGCGCGCCTGGGTGGCGATCAATTCCTTGAGCAGGGTCTCCCAGTGGGCGCTTTCGAGTCGTTGAAAGACGACGCTGTCGGGGTTGATGCGCTCGGGCAGCAAGCCGTCCGCGTCGTAGACGAAGGCCATGCCGCCGGTCATGCCGGCGGCGAAGTTGTAGCCGACGGCGCCAAGGATGACGGCGACGCCGCCGGTCATATACTCGCAGCCGTTCGAGCCGCAACCCTCGACCACCGCCGTCGCGCCGGAGTTGCGTACGGCGAAGCGTTCGCCGGCCTGGCCGGCGGCAAAGAGCTCGCCAGCCGTGGCGCCGTAGAGCACGGTGTTGCCGATGATGGTGTTCTCATTGCTGACCAGCATGCTCGAAGTCATCGGGCGCACCACGATGCTGCCGCCCGACAATCCCTTGCCGACGTAGTCGTTGGCGTCGCCGAAGACCTCCAGTTTTAGGCCCTGCACGGCAAAGGCGCCAAGCGACTGTCCCGCCGAACCGCGCAAGCGCACGGTGATGTGGCCGGGATTGAGTCCCGCCATGCCGTACTTGCGGGTGATCTTCGAGCTCAGCTTGGTGCCGATGGCGCGATGGGTGTTTCTGATGGTGTACTGCAGTTGCATTTTTTCGCCGTCTTGGAACAGCGGTTGCGCGTCCTCGATGATCTGCGCGTCGAGCGTTTCAGGTACCTCGTTGCGGCCCTCGAGCACGCAATAGGCTGGCAAATCACCCGGGGCGGCCCGCGCCAGCAGGGGGTTGAGGTCGAGGTCGTCGAGGTGCTTGGCGCCGCGGCTGACCTGCACCAGAAGGTCGGTCCGGCCAATGATTTCATTGAGGCTGCCGACACCGAGTTCGGCGAGGATTTCGCGCACTTCCTCGGCGAGGAAGCTGAACAGGTTGACGACTTTTTCCGGCGAACCGGTGAATTTTTCGCGCAGTGCCTCGTCCTGCACGCAGACGCCGACGGGGCAGGTGTTGGAGTGACATTGGCGCACCATGATGCAGCCCATGGCGACCAGCGACGCGGTGCCGATGCCGAACTCCTCGGCCCCGAGAATCGCCGCCATGACCACGTCGCGACCGGTCTTCAATCCGCCATCGGTACGCAAAACGATGTTGTGGCGCAGGCGGTTGAGGGTGAGCACCTGATGAACCTCGCTGAGGCCCATTTCCCAGGGTATGCCGGCATATTTGATTGAGGTCAGCGGCGAGGCGCCGGTGCCGCCGACGTTGCCCGAGATAAGGATGATGTCGGCCTTGGCCTTGGCGACGCCGGCGGCGATGGTGCCGATGCCGGAACGCGCCACCAGTTTAACGCAGACCCGGGCTTGCGGATTGATCTGCTTCAAGTCGTAGATCAGTTGCGCCAGATCCTCGATCGAATAGATATCGTGGTGCGGTGGTGGCGATATCAGCATCACGCCTTCGGTCGAATGACGCAGCCGGGCGATCATCTCGGTGACCTTGAAGCCAGGCAGTTGGCCGCCCTCGCCGGGTTTGGCGCCCTGGGCCATCTTGATTTCGATCTCGCGGCATTGATTGAGATACTCCGCGGTGACGCCGAAGCGGCCCGAGGCAATCTGCTTGATCGCCGAGTTGGCGTTGTCGCCATTGGGTCGCGGCGTGAAGCGTTCGGGATCCTCGCCGCCCTCGCCGGAATCCGACTTGGCGCCGATGCGGTTCATGGCGATGTTGAGGACTCCGTGGGCTTCCGGCGAAAGGGCGCCCAGCGACATCCCGGGGGTGACGAAACGCTTGCGGATGGCGGTGATCGATTCAACCTCTTCCAGCGCCATGGAATTGATGCCGTCACGTTTGAAGTCGAGCAGGTCGCGCAGGTTCTGCGGCGGCAATTTGGCGGTTTTCTCGCTGAATTTTTTATAGGTCGAATAGGAATCGCTGGCGACGGCTGACTGTAGGGTATGGATGAGCCCGGCTTCCCAGCCATGCGCCTCGCCACCGCGGCGGTAGCGGAAAAGGCCGCCGACCGGCAGTGTCTCGACGTCGGTCGACCAGGCGGCGGCGTGGCTCATGAGGATCTTCTGTTTGACGCCGGTCATGCCCATGCCCGACAGCCGGCTCGGCATATTCGGAAAGAACTCGTCGACCATGGTGCGGCTGAGGCCGACGGCCTCGAAGTTGCAGCCGCCGCGATAGGAAGAACTCACCGAGATGCCCATTTTGGACAGGACCTTCAGCAGCCCGTCATCGACGGCCTTTTTGTAACGACGCACGCAGTCCTCGAGCGTGAGATCGCCGAAAAGGCCGCGGCGATGGCGGTCGGCGATGGCCTCCTGTGCCAGATAGGCGTTGACCGTCGTCGCGCCAACGCCGATGAGCACCGCGAAGTAGTGCACATCCAGGCACTCGCCTGAACGCACGTTGAGCGAGATGAAGGTGCGCAATTTCTGCGCCACGAGATGCGAATGCACGGCGCCGGTGGCGAGGATCATCGGAATGGCGACGCGGTCGGGGGCCATCGCCTCGTCGGTAAGGACGACGTGTTCGCAACCGGCGCGCACCGCGGTCTCGGCTTCCTTGCGGATTCGCGCGATCGCGGCGGTGAGGGCGCCGGCGCCGGCCGCAATGTCGAAGGTACAGTCGACGCTGGCCGCCGTCTCGCCCATGTAGTCGCGCATGGCGGCGAACTCGGCGTTGCTCAGCACCGGCGATTCGAGCTGCAGCAGGTGGCACTGGCTTTCATCCTCGTCGAGGATGTTGCCGAGGTTGCCGAGGCGCGTCTTGAGAGTCATGACGCGGCGTTCGCGCAGAGAATCGATGGGCGGGTTGGTGACCTGCGAAAAGTTCTGGCGGAAGAAATGGTGCAGGCCGCGGTAGCGGTCCGAGAGCACGGCCAGTGGCGTGTCGTCACCCATGGAGCCGAGCGCCTCCTTGCTGTCCTCGACCATGGGATGCAGCACCATCTCCATGTCTTCGAGGCTGAGGCCGAAGCTGAGCTGGCGGCGGCGCAAGCCTTCGCGATCATAGAATACGGGCTCGCCGTGATCCGGCCGCACGATGTCGTCGATGACCGTGATCTTCTGGATCCAATCGCCCCAGGGGCGCAGTCCGGACAGATGGTGCTTGATCTCCTGGTCGCGGTAGAGCTTTCCTTCGTGCAGATCCACGACGATCATCTGGCCGGGCCCGAGGCGGCCCTTTTCAGTGATGCGGTTCTCGTCGATGCGCACCATTCCGGTTTCGGAGCCGGCGAAAAGCAGACCGTCTTCGGTGATGCTGTAGCGCAGCGGCCGAAGGCCGTTGCGATCCATGCCGGCGATCGCCCAGCGGCCGTCGTAGCCGCAGACCGCGGCCGGTCCGTCCCAGGGTTCCATCACCGCGTTGCAGTAGCCGTAATAGTTCTTGAGTCGTTGCGGCATGGCCGGACTCTGGCTCCAGGATTCCGGGATCAGCATCGACTTGACCATCGGCAGAGAGCGGCCGGCCCGCACCATCAACTCGGCAACGGCGTCGAGCGCCGAGGAATCCGACGCGCCGGAGGTGATGACCGGTTTGAGATCCTCGATGGTGTCCTCGAAGACCGCGGCCGCCATGCGGCATTCGTGCGCCTTCATCCAGTTGGCGTTGCCGCGCACGGTGTTGATTTCGCCATTGTGGGCAAAAATCCGGAAGGGCTGCGCCAGCCACCACTGCGGAAAGGTATTAGTCGAATAGCGTTGATGGTAGATGGCGAAGCTCGACGTGAAGCGATCGTCTTCCAGGTCGGGGTAAAAGGCCGATAGCTGCTCGGCCAGAAACATGCCCTTGTAAATGATCGAACGGCACGACAGCGAGCAGATATAAAAACCGCTGATCGACTCTGCCTCGGTGGCCTTTTCGATACGCCGGCGAATGATGTAGAGATCGATCTCGAACTGCGCCGTGTCGACGCCGCGGTTGTTGGAGATCATCACCTGCTCGATCTCCGGCCGCGTCATGTTGGCCTTTTCGCCGACGATTTCGGTATTCACCGGCACCTGGCGCCAGCCATAGATGGTGTAGCCGAAGTTGAGGATCTCGCGCTCGACGATGACCCGACAGCGCTCTTGCGCGGCAAAATCCGTGCGCGGCAGGAAGACCATGCCAACGGCGAGTTTCTCGTTGCCCGGTGCGTGGCCGGTGCGCTCGATATGGCCACGGAAGAACGCCTGCGGAATTTGCACGTGTATGCCGGCGCCGTCGCCGGTCTTGCCGTCGGCATCGACGGCGCCGCGATGCCAGACCGCCTTCAACGCCTCGATGCCAGCGAGCACGACATCGCGGCGCGGCGTGCCATCGAGCGAGGCGACGAGCCCGACACCGCAGGAATCATGTTCCTCGCGCGGGTGGTAAAGACCCTCCAAGGCGAGGCGTCGGCTCTCGCGCGGCCAGTTCTCGATGAAGGCTCGGTTGCTGGCGTGCGGGTCGGTGTCGTGGGTCATGGGTTTGCTACTCCAGCGCCGTCATTCGGCGGCAGCGGTGGCGACCTGTTTGGCCTGGTTGCGGAGGTAGTCGTGAATGCTCGCGGCGGCGTCGCGGCCATCACGCACCGCCCAGACCACCAGCGAGGCACCACGCACGACGTCGCCGGCGGCGAAGACGCCGTCGAGATTGCTCATCAAGCTGCGGAAGTCGGATTTGATCGTGCCCCAACCGGTCAGCGCCAGGTCCTTGGCGCCGAACTGCGTCGGCAGGTCTTCCGCATCGAAGCCCAGCGCCTTGATCACCATGTCGGCTTCAACGACAAAACTGGAATCCGCCAGCGGCTGTGGTGTCTGGCGGCCGGAAGCATCGGGCACGCCAAGGTGAATTCGGGTCGCCCGCACCGCTTCGACCCTGTCGTCGCCGAGCAACGCTTCTGGTGCGGAAAGCCACAAAAATTCCACGCCTTCTTCCTCGGCGTTCATCACTTCGCGCTGCGATCCCGGCATGTTCTCGCGGTCGCGACGGTAAAGGCAACTGACCGCCTCGGCGCCCTGCCGCACGGCGGTGCGTACACAATCCATGGCGGTGTCGCCGCCGCCTATGACGACGACCTTCTTGCCGCGCGCGTCGAGCGTGCCGTCGTCGAACTCCGGCACCGCATCGCCAAGCCCCTTGCGGTTCGACGCGGTAAGGAAGCGCATCGCCTGATGCACGCCCGTCAGGCCGCCGCCGGGCAGCTTGAGGTCGCGCGCCTCGTACACGCCGCAGGCAATCAATACCGCGTCGTGGCGTTGGCGCAACTCGTCGAGACTGGCGTCGCGGCCGACCTCGAAGTTGAGATGGAAGATGACACCGGATTCGCCGAGCAGGCGGCTGCGGCGGTCCACGACCTCCTTTTCCAGCTTGAAATTGGGGATGCCGTAAATCATGAGCCCGCCGACCCGATCGTAGCGGTCATAGATCTCGACGCGGTAGCCCTGGCGCCGCAATTCTTCGGCCGCCGCCATGCCGGCCGGGCCGGCGCCGACAATTCCGACCGACTCGTCGCGCTCCTGGCGTGGCCGCACCGGTTTCACCCAGCCCTTCTCCCACGCGGTATCGGTAATGTAGCGCTCGACCGAGCCGATGGTGACAGTGCCGTGGCCGGCCTTTTCGATGACGCAGTTGCCCTCGCACAGGCGATCCTGCGGACAGATACGTCCGCAGATCTCGGGGAAATTGTTGGTTGCCTGAGAGAGTTCGTAGGCCTCTTCAAGCCGTCCCTCGGCCGTCATCATCAGCCAGTCGGGGATGTTGTTATGCAAGGGACAGTGGACCTGGCAGAAGGGTACGCCACACTGCGAGCAGCGGCTCGACTGCTCGGCGGCGCCGGCCGGATTGTAGTCGGCGTAGATTTCCCTGAAATCGCCGAGGCGATCTGTCGCCTGCCGTTTCTCCGGCATTTTTTTGTCAGTCCTGACGAACTGCAGCATCTTGCTGGACATCGACGTAACGTCCTTTCCCCTTATCGGGCCCCTTATCGGGCCCCTTATCGGGCGCTGTCCTTGGCCCGGGACCCGTCCTCGACCTGGACCCGCGCCGGGGGTCGCCGCCGGCCCCCCATAAGCGAGACCGTTCCGTCCCGGATACGGCTTGCCACGGACATCGCGGTCTTGCTGGGATTTCAGTCGGAAGCCTCGCGATGGAGACGCTCCGGCCGGCGATCCTGCCGATATAACGGCTGCCGGTGGTCATCTATAAAGGATGAGCCGTGTGATTACGAGCAAAAGGTTGAAATTATGACAATAAGATTGCCATAAAATTCCGTTGAGCACTACATGCCGAAGCGACATTTTGCGAAGATTTTCAAATGCGTGGTTTTTCGTCGGCTACCCAGCCATCATTTAGTACCAATTCGGTACTAAATGATGGCATCTGTGAAATTCTGGAGACTTCGTTCGAGCCGAAGGCAAAAAATTCGGTTGCTTGCGATCGGGGTGATTTAAGCCGACAGCGGCTCGGATCGCGGTAATTTCCGGTCTTAATCTCCCGCCACGCAGCTGTTTGTTCATACCTTTATCATTGAAGGGCGGTAGGTTGACCGCTGTGATGGTTCTCAGATGCGGCCCTCAATCGAGCTGCATCTCAGAAGTTGAATCACACTAGAATCAAGTGTTTAGTGTGCCGGTCGATTCTGAGACCCAAAGAAACGAGCTTCAGAATCAGGATACTGGCCGAATTCCCGGCTTTTTTCACTTGCGGTCCTTTGGGGGGACTTAGCGTGCCTTTGTTGCATATCGTCGTTCTCGCCCTCGTCCAAGGGATCACCGAATTCCTGCCGATCTCCTCTTCCGGTCATCTGGTTATGGTTTGGCATGGCCTCGACATGGCCGGTATGGATGTGCCGCAACAGACGGCCGAGGATCGGCTGGTGCTCGACATCGCCGTTCATGTCGGCACGCTCTTCGCGGTTTGCCTGTATTTCTGGCGCGACATCTGGCACATGGTCCTGGGCCTGTTCCGCCTTGTCACCGGGCGGCGTGATCCCGGCGCCACGCTCGCGCTTTACGTCCTGCTCGGGACCATTCCCCTGGGTCTGGTCGGATATTTTTTCCGCCATGACATCTCTCGCCATCTCCACAACATCGAGGTGGTGGCCTGGGCGACCATAAT
>JAJFGM010000268.1 GCA_021776145.1 Kiloniellaceae bacterium
TGCACCGAGACGTCGAGCGCCGAGGTCGGCTCGTCGAGCAGCAGGATGCTGGGCTCGAGGATCAAGGCGCGGGCGATGGCCACGCGCTGGCGCTGGCCGCCGGAAATCTGGTGCGGATAACGAAAACGTAGCTGTAACCCCAGGCCGACTTCCTGCAAGGCCTGGATGATGCGCGGTTCCCTGTCCTTGATGGCGTGAATTTCCAGCGGTTCCTTGAGGATCTCGTTCACCGTATGGCGCGGATGCAGCGAACCGTAGGGGTCCTGGAAAACCATCTGCAGGCGTCTGTGAAGGGCGCGATCGCGTTTCTTGCCGATCGGCTGGCCTTCGATTGCGATGCTGCCCTGCCAGTTGTCGTTGAGCCCGGCCAGTGCCCGCAACACCGTCGACTTGCCCGAGCCGGATTCGCCGACCAGCCCGAATGACTCGCCCTCGGCGACGGCAAAGGAAACGCCGCGCACGGCTTGAACGGCGGTGCGGCCGCTGCCGAAGGTGATGCCGAGATCCTCGACCCGTATCACGAGCTCGCTCCGCCGTCGTCGAGCCAGGCCGCATCGCGCTCGAGCACCGGCAGAATTTCGCTGGTCCCTTCGAGGCTCGGCAGGCAGTTCAAGAGGCCGCGGGTATAGGGGTGTTTGGCCTGATCCAGCGCCTTGGCGTCGAGGGTCTCCATGATGCGCCCGCCGTACATGACCAGGACCCGGTCGCAGAACGAGGCCACCAGGCTGAGATCGTGGCTGATCAGGATCAACCCCATGCCGCGTTCGCGCACCATGTCGTCGAGCAGCGCCAGGACCTGGAGCTGCACCGTCACGTCGAGCGCCGAGGTCGGCTCGTCGGCGATCATGATATCGGGGCCCGGGATCAGCATCATGGCGATCATGATGCGTTGGCCCATGCCGCCGGAGACCTGATGCGGATAAAGGTTATAGACCTTTTCCGGTTCGCGGATACGGACGGTCTCGAGCATCTCCAGGGCCCGGCCCTGGGCTTGCTTCTTGCTGTCGTCGGAATGCACGAGATAGGCCTCGGCAATCTGCTGGCCGACCGTCATCACCGGGTTCAGCGAATAGCGCGGGTCCTGCATGATCATCGAGATGCGGTTGCCGCGGATGGCGCGCAGGGCGCGGCGGTCGGCCTTGAGAATGTCGATGCCGTCGAATTCCATGCGTTTGGCGGCGATCTGGCCGTTGCCCGCCGTCAGGCGCAGGATGGCGCGGCCGGTCTGCGACTTGCCGGAACCGGATTCGCCGACGATGCCCAGGCGTTCCTGGCCGAGCTCGAAGGAAACCCCGCGCACCGCCTCGACGGCGCCCTTGGGCGTGTTGAAGGTGACGCTGAGGTCCTCGACGCTGAGCAGCGGCGCGGTCGTCATTTCTCGCCTCCGCTGCGCGGGTCGAGCACGTCGCGCAGGCCGTCGCCCAAAAGGTTGAAGCCCATGGAGACCGTCAAGATGGCAAGGCCCGGGATGGTCGGAATCCACCATTGATCCAGCAGGTACTGCCGCCCGGTGGAAATCATCGCGCCCCATTCCGGCAGCGGCGGCTGGGCGCCGAGGCCGAGGAAACCGAGACCGGCGGCGGTGAGGATGATACCGGCCATATCCAGGGTCAGCCGCACGATCACCGACGACAGGCACAGCGGTACGACGTGGGAGGAGAGAATGCGCAGGGTCGAGGCGCCCTGGACCTTGGCGGCCAAAATGTGCTCGGAGTTGCGGATGGTCAGGGTCTCGGCGCGGGCGATGCGGGCAAAGGGCGACCAGGTCGTCAGCGCGATGGCCAGCACGGCGTTCTCCAGACCGGGCCCCAGGGCCGAGACGAAGGCCAGCGCCAGAATCAGCCGTGGGAAAGCGAGAAAGATGTCGGTGAAGCGCATCAGCACGTTGTCGACCCAGCCGCCGAGATAGCCGGCCAGGGTGCCGATCGCCAGGCCGATGGGGACGACGATGATGCCGACCAGGCCGACGATATAGAGCGTGATGCGGGCACCCCAGACAATGCGCGAGTAGATGTCGCGGCCCAGTTCGTCGGTGCCGAACCAGTACTCCGCCGAGGGCGGCAGCAGGCGCTTGGGCAGATCCTGCACCGTGCCGTCGCCGTTGGTAATGAGCGGGGCGAAGAGCGCCAGCAGAAACAGCGTCACGATGATGATGAAGCCGGCCATTGCGATCGGGTTGGCGCTGAAGGCGAGCCAGGCGAGGTAGAAGCGCTGGCAGCGGGCCTGCGAGACGGATGCCGGACTGTCCGACAGCAGCCACGCCCTGAGGCCCGGCGCTCGGACTTCTGCGATCTTCTGCTCGCTCAATTTTTCGCCCTCAATTTTTCGCCCTCAATCTTTTGCTCGGGGGTCGACGAGGCGGTAGAGCACGTCGGAGAACATGTTGACCCCGACGAAGCAGATGCCGACCACCATGGTGCCGCCGATGACGGCGTTCATGTCGGCGTTGAACAGCGAGTTGGTGATGTATTGCCCGATGCCCGGCCAGGCAAAGATCGTCTCGGTCAGGACCGAGCCCTCGAGCAGCGAGGCATAGGTCAGCCCGATGATGGTGATAAGCTGGACCAGCACGTTGCGAAAGGCATGGCGCCAGATGACGCTGGTCTCGCTGAGACCCTTGACCCGGGCCGTGAGGATGTATTCCTGGCTCAACTGGTCGAGCATGAAGCTGCGCGTCATGCGCGCGATGTAGGCCAGGGCAAAGGTCGCCAGCATGGCCGCCGGCAGGATCAGGTGCGACAACGCGTTGTGGAAGATCTCCCACTCGCCCTGCATCGCCGAATCGATGAGGATGAAGCCGGTGTCGGGCGAGACGATGCCGTCGTAATAGACCTCCACACGCCCGGGACCCGGCAGCCAGCCAAGCTTGGCATAGAAGATCAGCAGCGCCACCATGCCGAGCCAGAAGATCGGCACCGAATAGCCGAAGAGGCCGACAACGCGGACCACGTGGTCGATCCAGGTGCCTTGGCGCACGGCGGCGACGACGCCCATGGGGACACCGATCAAAACCCCGGCCAACGTCGCGACGGTGGCCAGCTCGAGGGTTGCCGGGAAGAAGCGGAAGAGATCGTCCAGCACCGGCCGCGTCGTCATGATCGATTTGCCGAAATCGCCCTGCAGGACGTTCAGCAGGTAGATGCCGTATTGCTGCAGCAGCGGCTTGTCGAGGCCGAGCTGCAGGTACATGGCGTCATAGACCGCCTGACTGGCGCGGTCGCCGACGATCGCCAGCACCGGGTCGGCCGGCATGACCCGGCCGATGATGAAGGTGATGGCGGTCAGCCCGATGAAGGTCAGACTGATGGTAAAGAAGAAATTGCCGATCCGCGTCAGCGCTCGCAAGAAGGGGGGCGGGTCGAAACCCGCACCCCCTGTTTGCGTTCGGTCTTCCAGGGAAGACCTCTCAACGGTCATATCGGCATCTCGCGTGAATCTATCGCAACCCTATTCCTTGGTTACGTTGCGATAGAACACGAGGTCGAAGTTGGAGCCGCTGACGAAACCCTTGATGTTGTCGCGCAGGGCAACCTGTTCGCTGCGCTGGAACATGATCGTGAAGGGCGAGGCCTTTTGCACCTCGCGCTGCAGGTCATGATAGAGGGTTTCGCGTTTGCCCAGATCCAACTCGTTGGCCGCCTTTTCCGTCAAGGCGGTGATCTCCGGATCGTCCCACGACGTCCGCCAGGCCAGCTTGCCGGTCAGCTTCGCTTCCAGGCGATTGTCGGGGTTGTGGGCGAAGGAGTCGGCGTTGGAATGCGGGTCGACGTAGTCCGGCGACCAGCGCGCGACGATCAACTCGTGCTTGCGGGCGCGATACTTCGGCCACAGGGTCTTGCCCTCCGACAGGACGATGTCGGACTCGACGCCGACCTGCGACAGGCTCTGTTGCACCGACTGAGCGATCTCGCGGAAGGGCGACTCGTTCAGGGTGTCGATGGTGATCTTGAAACCGCCATCGGGATGCCCGGCCTCGGCCAGCAGGGCCTTGGCCTTGGCGACATCGTAGCTGAAGGGC
>JAJFGM010000269.1 GCA_021776145.1 Kiloniellaceae bacterium
GACGCTGGACGAGATCGAGGATCTGGCGCAGCGCGCCCTCGTCGCCCAGGGAACTTCGCCCGACAACGCCCGGCCGCTGGCCCGCGCCACGGCGGCGACCGAGGCCATGGGCATCGCCAGCCACGGCCTTGCTTACATTCCGATCTATTGCGAGCACGTCGCCTGCGGCAAGGTCGACGGTCAGGCGCGGCCGACGCTGGAGCGGCCGGCGCCGGGCATCGTCAAGGTCGATGCCGCCACCGGCTTCGCGCACGCCGCCATCGATCTCGGCTTCACGGCCCTGGTGCCGGCCGCCCGCGAGCAGGGCATCGCCGCTTTGGCGGTGCGCAACTCCTACAATTGCGGTGTGCTCGGCTGTCACACCTATACCCTGGCACAGCAGGGCCTGCTGGCGATCGGTTTCACCAATGCCCCCGCCTCCATCGCGCCGGCCGGCGGCCTTGGCGCGGTGATCGGCACCAATCCCTTTTCGCTGGCGGCACCCAACGCCGCGGGCGGCGCCGAGGTGCTGATCGATCAAAGCGCCAGCGTCATCGCCAAGAGCGAGGTCATGAAACACGCCCGCGAAGGCAAGCCCATTCCGTCGCACTGGGCCTTCGATGCGCAAGGCAAGCCGACGACCGATCCCGAGGTCGCCATGCAAGGCACCATGGCGCCGAGCGGCGGCTACAAGGGCTTCGGCATGGGCCTGATGGTTGAGATCATGGCGGCGGCGATGACCGGCGCCACCCTGGGCATCGACGCCAGCCCCTTTTCCGGCACCAAGGGCGGTCCGCCGAAAACCGGGCAGTTTTTTATCGCCGTCAATCCAGCGGCCACATCGGGAAACCTTTTCGCCGACCGCCTCGCGGCGCTGACCGCCGCCGTGCGCGACCAGGCCGGCGCCCGCGTCCCAGGCGACCGCCGCCGCGAGGCTCAGCAGCGCGCCGCCAGCGAGGGTGTCACGGTCAATCCGGCGATCTTGGAACGGGTCCGCGCGCTTTTGCCATAGCAGGCTGCTGAAAAAGTCGGTTGGCGGTGTCGGTATCGGACGGTAGCGGACCTCGGCGGTCTCGTGGGCTCAGATGCCCATTGCTCGGCCTGACAGTCGCGGCCGGGAGCAAAGGCCGCCCCTGGGGTGCTTATCTCAGCACCCAGGTCACGCAGGGGCGCGGCATCTCCGCGCGCGACCGGGTCGGCCTTGGACCCTGGTACAACGCCGGGGGAGAGCTGATCGCTGTCGACCTCGACCAACTGCATCTCGGCCCGAACATCGTCAAGCGAACCGCCCTGGACGAAAACGGCAATCTGGTGAAGGGACGCGGCGACAAACCCAACGAGCACGACATCCTGACCGGGACCAGGGACGACGGGACCGCCTATTTCCCTGGGAGGAGGGCGATCATACCTGTGGCAACTGGACCAGCTCCGGCGCGGGTCGTCTTTTTCGTATTGCCGCCGATTGTCCAGCTTCCGGCCTGAAAGCGATTTTGCGGCCGCCTGCGAGGACGCGAGAGGCCGCGGCGGGTGTGACGCTTACCGGCTAAGCTCTCAGCACGGTCACTTTAATCGGGCTTGGGTTGAAGCCGTTGCAGGGATTGTGCATCTGCGGACAGTTGGATAGGACCGCCAGCACATCCCGTTCGGCACGCAACGAGACATGGCTGTTCGGCTTCAGTTCGGACTGTGCGACCCCGGCTGAGCCGTCGGCCAGAATGGGCACACTCATGAACCAGTTCACGTTCGCCACGATGGCGTCTTCGCCTAGGCCATGCTCGGCCAAGGCGCCGGCGAAGTTGGAATAGCAGGACTCGCTGGTCTCGACTCCATAACGCAAAAGATTGTTGGGATTGCTGCAACAGCCGTAGACGGTGTCGTGTCGACCGATCGTGTCCTCGACGACGGTCATCAACGCTGTGCCGCTGTCCGAATAGAGCACGCTGTTCAGGCCGACATAGACGTTGCCCTGAACCTTCACCGTATTGGTCGCCGAGTAGCGGTCCGCCGGATTGTGCGCATCATAACAAAGAAAGTCGACAGCCTGCTGGCCTTCCAGATCGGTGATCACCAAGGTGTCGCCGGCCTTTATGACACCGGACCAGGGTTTTTTGGCCAGCACGATTTCGTCATGAAGGATCTGCATGGACGCCCCCTGCCAAATTCCCGTCACCAAGCCGTGAGCATGCCTCAGCGCGAGGGCTTTGAGAAGGTTGGTGGCAAAAGGAAAAAAGGGTCGGTGCCGAAGCACCGACCCACTCAGATACGCGTGGTTGGAGAGGTCAAAACCTCATCGCGCGCGGTCACTTGATTTTCTTGATTTCCCCACTTGCCAGCTTTTCATGGTAGTCGGCAAGCAACGCCTTGACCTTTGGCATCAGCATGTAAAGGCCGATGATGTTGGCGATCGCCATGGCGAAGATCATCGCATCGGAGAAATCGATGACGGGGCCCAGGCTCATCGAGGCGCCGATTATGACGAAGACGCAAAAGATCGCCTTGAACACCAGTTCCTTGGCCTTGCCTTCGCCGAAAAGATAGGTCCAGGCTTTAAGACCGTAGTAGGACCACGAACTCATCGTCGAGAAGGCGAACAGCACCGCCGCGATGGCGAGGATGTAACCAAAGCCAGAGAAATTGGCTTCGAAGGCTTTCGAGGTCAACGCAATTCCGGTGACGCCGCTGTCCGGCACCCAAGATCCGGTGATGGTGATCACCAGCGAGGTCATGGTGCAGATGACAACCGTGTCGATAAACGGCTCCAGAAGCGCGACATAACCCTCGGTCACCGGGTGCTTGGTGACCACCGCGGAGTGCGCGATGGAGGCCGAACCGATCCCGGCTTCGTTCGAGAAGGCGGCACGCTTGAAGCCTTGGATCAGAGCGCCAATGGCACCACCGGCAACGGCCGTCGGAGCAAACGCGCCAGTAAAGATAGCGCTGATGGCGGTGGGCAACTCGCCGACGTTGACGACGATGATGATCAGGGCGGCCCCGACATAGATCACCGCCATGCCCGGCACGACCTTTTCCGTCACCCGGGCGATCGACTTGATACCGCCGATGATGACGACACCAACGACCACGGCCATGATCAGGCCGAACAGCCAGCCCTTGCCCTCGAAAAACGGAACAATGCTGGAGATCTGGGCGAAGGACTGGTTGGCCTGGAACATGTTGCCGCCACCGAGCGCGCCGCCGATACAGCAGATGGAAAAGAAAATCGCCAGGAATTTGCCGAGCGCGGCCTTGCCGTCCTCCGAGAGGCCCTTGCTTAGGTAGTACATCGGGCCGCCCGAGACGGTGCCGTCTTCATACTCGTTGCGGTAGCGCACGCCGAGCACACATTCGGTGAACTTGGACGCCATGCCGAGCAAACCGGCAAGGATCATCCAGAAGGTGGCGCCGGGACCGCCGAGATAGACGGCGACGCCAACACCCGCGATGTTGCCAAGGCCGACCGTGCCCGACAGAGCCGTGGCGAGCGCCTGGAACGGCGTGACTTCGCCCGCATCCTTGGGGTCGAAATAGTCGCCGCGAACCAGTTGGACAGCATGCTTGAAACCGCGGAACTGGATGAAGCCGAAATAGAGCGT
>JAJFGM010000270.1 GCA_021776145.1 Kiloniellaceae bacterium
CACTGTCGCCGAACCAGGCGAGATCTCGCCACGCCGCGCCTTCGCGATGGGCCTGATGGTCTTCAGTTCGGTCGGCATCAGCTTCGGCGGTCTCGTCGTGCGCAGCATGGAGGTGGCGGATGCCTGGCAGATAAACTTCCATCGCTCGATCGCCTTTACGGCGGCCATCGCCCTGGTGATGCTTTGGCGCTATCGCTCGGCGACCGCCATGCATGTGCGGCGCATCGGACGGCCCGGATTGATCGGCGGGGCCCTGCTTGCCGCGGCCGGGATCGCCTTCATGCAGGCCATGACCAACACGACGATCGCCAACACGCTCTTCACCCTCAGCGCAATTCCCTTTTTCACCGCGGCCTTCGCCTGGCTCTTCCTGCGCGAGCCCCTGAGCCGCTCGACGCTCGTCACCATGCTGGCCGCGGCGACCGGTATCGCGGTCATGATGGCCGACGGGATCGGTACCGGATCGTTCTATGGCAATGGTATGGCGCTGGTCACGGCACTCTGTTTCTCGGGCTATGCGATCATCGTGCGCAAGTACCGAAGCATCGATATGCTGCCGACCCTTATGGTCTCGGGGGTGATCGTCATAGCCCTGGCGGCGCTGGTGCGCTGGAACGACTTGGCGCTGCCGCTGCACGACCTCCTGCTCTGCTTTTTCCTCGGTGCCGTCATGTCGGGAATCTGCAACGCCCTGTTTATAATCGCCTCCAGGCATCTGGCCGCCGCCGAACTAACCCTCTTCATGCTGTTGGAATTCGCGCTCGGCCCGATCTGGGTGTGGATCTTCATAAACGAGATCCCCACGCGGTGGACAATCGTCGGCGGCGGGGCGGCCATCCTGGCGGTGGTCTTGCGCGCGCTGTCCGAACTGCGCCGCGAATCGCGTGAGACCAAAATGGGACCTATCGCCAGCTAGTGGCGCGGGGATTGCGGCGCTGGGCAAGCAACGGCGGGCTTTGCTATGTTCCGCCGCGTCCCTCCGACACAGACCGCAGACCATGGCCGCCACCGATATCAGAAGCTACATCACGCCGCGGGGCTTTGAGCGCCTGCGCGCGGAGCTGCGGCAGTTGCAAAGCGAGGAACGCCCGAAGGTGGTCGAGGTCGTGTCCTGGGCCGCCGGCAACGGCGACCGCTCGGAGAACGGCGACTACATCTATGGCAAGAAGCGGCTGCGCGAGATCGACCGCCGCATGCGCTTCCTCAGCAAGCGCCTGGAAGCCGCCCGCGTCGTCGACCCGGCCAAGCAGACCCGGCGCGACCAGGTTTTCTTCGGCGCCACCGTCACCTATGCCAACGCGGCCGACGAGGAGACGACGGTGAAGATCGTCGGCCTCGACGAGAGCGGCCTGGAGCCCGGCCTGATCAGCCTGGCCTCGCCGGTGGCACGCGCCTTGATGAAGGCCTACGAGGGCGATGTGGTGGAAGTGCGAACGCCGAACGGGCCGATGCCCCTTGAGGTCGTCGCGATCAACTACGAGGAGGGCGGCCCCGGCTGATGCAGCATCTGACCCCGGGGCTGACTCCGGGGTTGATCCCGGGGCTGACCCCCATCTGATCCCGGGGCTGACTTCCCCGGGCTATTTCTTTTAAGGCCGCCCTATTCCGTCGCGAGGTCGTAGTCCGTGGTCAGCGCCAGGGCGCGCAGGCTGCCCAGCGCCCGCTTGAGGTCGTCTAGCGACGGCAAGGCCAGCGCCAGGCGCACCGCGTTGGGGGCGTGACCGGGCATAACGGCGAAGGCGTTGGCCGGCGCCAGGGCGATGCCGTCGCGCGCCGCCGCCGCCGCAAAGGCCTCGGCACGCCAATGCGGCGGCAACTCCAGCCAAAGGTGAAAGGCGCGCGGGTCGCACCGCAGGGTCAGGCCGCGCAGGCGCTGGTGGGCGATGCGGTTGCGGAAGGCGGCCTCGGCACGCTTGGCCTCGACAATGCGCGCGGCGGTGCCGTCGCTCATCCAGCGCAGGCCCGCGGCGAGGGAAAAACCCCCGGCCAGCCAGGAACCGGACCGCAGGGCATTGGCGATGGCCTCGCGCCAGGGCTCCGGCGCCGCCAGGAAACCCAGGGTCAGGCCGGGCGCGATGCGCTTGGAAAGGCTATCGACCAGCACCGTACAGTCCGGCGCCACGGCGGCCAGCGGCGCCTCGTCGGCAAGAAAGGCATAGACCGCATCCTCGACGGCCAGGATGCCGGTCTGACGCAACACCTTCGCCAGTTCCGACCGGCGGGCCGGCGACATGGTCATGCCGAGCGGATTGTGCAGCGTCGGCTGAAGATAGAGCGCGCGCAGCGGCTGTTCGCGCTGGGCCGCCAGGACGGCATCCGGACGCAGGCCCTCGGCATCCATTTCGAGCGGCACCAGGATCAGGTTGAGACGTGCCGCGATGGCCTTGATCAGGGGATAGGTCATGGCCTCGACACCCAGGCGCGAACCCGGCGGCGCCACGGCGGCCAGCACACCCGACAGAGCCTGACGGCCGTTGCCGGCGAAGAGGATCGCATCGGGGTCCGGCGACCAACCGGCGCGGGCGATGAATTCGGCCGTGGTCCGGCGCGCCTCCCCTGTCGCCAACACGGTGGCGGGACAGAGTGCCGACGCAAGATCCTGTCCACGCAGCAGCGGCTCGAGACTGGAACCGAGATCGCCCAGTCCCTCCAGCGGGATGGAGAAATTGAGCTGCAGATCGACCGGCGCCCCAGCCGGTTCGGCGAGCCGCAACGCCGCCGGCGCGGCCGGGCCGCGTACGAAAGTGCCGCGCCCGACCTCGCCGGTCACCAGCCCGCGCCGCACCAATTCGCTGTAGGCGCGGCTGACCGTCGAAACGGCGACGCCGCGCCGATAGGCGAAGTCGCGCTGTGGCCACAGCCGTTGACCAGCCCGCAAGCGTCCAGAGGAAATGTCCTGGGCGATGGCATCGGCGATGTCGAGGTAGGGAATGGGCAAACATTGCTCCGAGATCAATGTATCGATTGCACCGAGATATTGGTGCGAGCAATCTAGCCTTCTGTCAAGGCCGAAAACCCTTATTGACCCTCGTTGTTAAAGCGCTCGATGAAGAGCTCTTCCGACCATCGACTTAAAGAAACTCTGTTAAAATATTGAAAGACCTAAACAATGCAGCGAGACCTCATTTCAGATAGCAACGAACTGTCGATGACCACGCGCCTCCTCAATGCCGACCGGGGGCTGGCCGGAGACCTCGCTGTCTCGCCGGCCATTCATCAATCGGTGAACTACATTGCCCGCGACGCCGAGCATCTGGCGGAGATCTCCCAACCCTTTGGCCCGCACTATTATGGCCGCCGCGGCAACCCAACCTCGGCCGCGCTGGCGCGTGTGATCGCCGAACTCGAGGGCGGCGAAATGGGCATGGTGTTCGCCTCGGGCATGGGGGCGATCGCAACGACCTTGATGGCCTATACCAGGGCCGGCGACCACATTGTCGGGCAAGCCAACCACTACATCGGCATCACGGAAATGATCGAAAAGGTGTTGCCGGGATACGGGGTCGAGGCGACACGCGTCGATCAGACGTCGCTTTCCGCCTTTGAAGAGGCCATCCGACCCAATACCAAACTGATCCTGCTGGAGACTCCGGC
>JAJFGM010000028.1 GCA_021776145.1 Kiloniellaceae bacterium
GGCGCGGGTTTTGATGATGTCGACGAACAACATCCTCTCGCCGGCCAACGGCAAGCCGATCATCGTGCCGTCACAGGATATTGTGCTCGGCATCTACTACCTCTCGACCGAAGCCGACGGCGAACCCGGCGAGGGCATGGCCTTCGTCGATATCGGCGAAATCCACCATGCCCTGGCGGCCAGCGCCGTCACACTGCACTCCAAGATCAAGGCGCGCATCGACTGCATGAACCCCGAAGGCGAGATGATCACCCAGGTTGTCGAAACCACGCCAGGGCGCATGCTGCTTTCGGAAGTCCTGCCGCTTCATCCGGCGGTGCCATTCAGTATGGTCAACCGTTTGCTGACCAAGAAGGAAGTGACCGAGCTGATCGATCTGGTCTACCGCCACTGCGGACAAAAGGATACGGTCATCTTCTGCGACCGCATCATGGCGCTCGGCTTCAGCCACGCCTGCAAGGCCGGCATCTCCTTCGGCAAGGACGATCTGATGATCCCCGAAGCCAAGTCGCGGCTGGTCGATGCGGCGTTGACCGAAGTCAAGGAATTCGAGCAGCAGTACCTCGACGGCCTGATTACCCAGGGCGAGAAGTACAACAAGGTGGTCGACGTCTGGTCGCAGTGCACCGACCGCGTCGCCGACGAGATGATGAAGGCGATTTCCGGCTTCACTGGCCGCGACGTCAACGCCGTCTACATGATGGCGCACTCTGGCGCGCGTGGTTCGGCGGCACAGATCAAGCAGTTGGCGGGTATGCGTGGCCTCATGGCCAAGCCGTCGGGCGAGATCATCGAAACGCCGATTATCTCGAACTTCAAGGAAGGTCTCACCGTGCTCGAGTACTTCAACTCGACGCATGGCGCCCGTAAGGGTCTGGCCGATACGGCGCTGAAGACGGCGAATTCGGGTTATCTGACCCGTCGCCTGGTCGATGTGGCGCAGGATGCCATCATCATTGAAGAAGATTGCGGCACGGAAAAGAACCTGACCATGCGCGCCGTCGTCGAAGGTGGCGAGGTGATTGCTCCGCTTGGCGAGCGTCTGCTCGGCCGGACGGCGCAGGAAGACATCATCGATCCCTTGTCGGGCGAGGTCATCGTTTCCAAGGGCGAGTTGATCGAAGAGGAGAAGATCGACGATATCGAACGTGCCGGCATCGACTCGGTGCTCATTCGCTCGCCACTCATGTGCGAGTCCAAGGGCGGCGTTTGCGGCGCCTGTTATGGTCGCGATCTGGCACGTGGCACCAAGGTCAACGCCGGCGAGGCGGTCGGTGTTATCGCCGCGCAGTCGATCGGCGAGCCGGGGACCCAACTGACCATGCGGACCTTCCACATCGGCGGCGCCGCGCAGCGTGGCGCCGAGCAGAACTCCGTTGAGGCGAGCTCGGATGCGCGCGTAATGATCAGAAACCACAACGTGGTACTCAATTCTGACGGTATCCAGATCGTCATGGGCCGCAACCTGGAACTCGTCCTCACCGACGATCAGGGCCGCGAACGCGCGACGCACCGCCTGCAGTATGGTTCCCGCCTGCTGGTCGAAGACGGGGTCGACGTCAAGCTGGGTCAGAAATTGGCCGATTGGGATCCCTACACCATTCCGATCATCACGGAAAAGGAAGGCACGGCCCACTACGTCGACCTCATGGAAGGCGTTTCGATGCGCGAGGTCATGGACGAGACGACGGGCATCTCGAACCGGGTCGTCGTCGATTGGAAACAGCAGACGCGGGGTCAGGATCTCAAGCCCCGGGTCACGCTGCGCGACGAGAAGGACGAGATCGTCTTGCTGGCCAACGGCATGGAAGCCCGTTACTTCATGTCGGTCGACGCTATTCTCTCGGTTGAGAACGGCGCGCACGTCAAGGCCGGCGACGTGCTGGCCCGCATCCCGCGCGAAACCATGAAGACACGCGATATCACGGGTGGTTTGCCACGGGTGGCGGAACTGTTCGAGGCCCGCAAGCCCAAGGACTACGCCATCATCAGCGAAATCGAGGGCCGCGTTGGCTTCGGCAAAGACTACAAGACCAAGCGGCGCATTATCGTCAAGCCGGACGAGGAGGGTGCCGAGGCCAGGGAGTATCTCATCCCCAAGGGCAAGCACATCTCGGTCCAGGAAGGCGACTTTGTGCGTGTCGGCGACATGCTGATGGACGGCAACCCGGTGCCGCACGATATCTTGGACGTGCTTGGGGTCGAGGCCTTGGCGGAGTATCTCACCTACGAGATCCAGAGCGTCTATCGTCTGCAGGGCGTCAAGATCAACGACAAGCACATCGAGGTGATCGTTCGCCAGATGTTGCAGAAGATCGAGGTCCACGATGCCGGCGACACCACGTTCCTGGTTGGCGAACAGCCCGACCGGGACGAGTTCGAGGAGGCCAACGACAAGGCCATCGCCGAGGGCGGCAAGGCGGCGACGGGTAGGCCAGTGCTGCAAGGGATCACCAAGGCCTCGCTGCAGACACGATCCTTCATCTCTGCGGCTTCGTTCCAGGAAACCACGCGTGTCCTGACCGAGGCGGCGACGCACGGCAAGGTCGACAATCTGATCGGCCTGAAGGAAAACGTCATCGTCGGGCGCCTGATTCCGGCTGGCACGGGTTCCGTGGTCAACCGCTTCAAGAAGGTCGCCGCGCAGCGCGATCGCGAAGTTCTGGATGCCCAGGAACGCGAGGCGTTGGCCGCTGCTGCTGCCACTGCTGCTGCCACTGCCGCTGCCGAGGCCAGCATGGAAGACGAGGAAACTTCGGTCGCCTAATCCGTTTGGCGTCGAGTCTTTGGAGCCCGGGGGCTTGTCCCCCGGGTTCTTTTTTGGTCGCGTCCTGCGGTCGTTTGTCCGTGTCTCGGAATTGCTTCTACCTTCCGGAAAGTTTGTTGCGCATGGCCGTTGCGTGCAGCAAGAATAGACCGCCGAACGGCCGCCGCGAAGGTCGCCTGGAACCTTTGAAATAGCGGCAAAAAAACGGAAAACCCGGGCTTGACGGAGCATAGGCGCGTCAATAGTATGCGCCAACCTTTCGAGGGGCTGGTGGTAGACCCTTATGCGGTCTAGACGCAGCCTCTGCTGAAATTGGGATGAAATTTTAACGTAGCTGTTTCGACGGCAGCTTAGCGCCCGCGGAGCCATTGCGGCTACCGGCGGCGTTTTGCTTCGAGATTTGGAATTGAAGGGGTTCTTGAATGCCCACAATCAACCAGTTGATCCGCAAGCCGCGCAAGCCGGAAGTCGTGCGCAACAAGGTGCCGGCGTTGGAAGCTTGTCCGCAAAAACGCGGCGTGTGCACGCGAGTCTATACGACGACGCCGAAGAAGCCGAACTCGGCGCTGCGCAAAGTCGCGCGCGTGCGGCTGACCAATGGCTTCGAGGTGACCAGCTACATTCCCGGTGAAGGTCACAATTTGCAGGAACATTCGGTTGTGATGCTGCGCGGCGGGCGCGTCAAGGATTTGCCCGGCGTGCGTTACCACATCATTCGCGGCACTTTGGACACGCAGGGCGTCAAGGATCGTCGCCAGCGTCGCT
>JAJFGM010000271.1 GCA_021776145.1 Kiloniellaceae bacterium
CGTTGGAAATCAGATCGATTGCAGCGATGATCCCCGCGCCCAGGCCCGTGGTCTGAGCCACCGCGGCGAAGCCGGCCGTTTGCGCCGTGGCGCTGACCGCGACCACGCTCAGGGCGTCCCCGTCGCCGTCGCTGTCGACCAGGCCGCCCAGCGAACCGCTCCCGTCGATGACATTTCCGATCAGCTTGCCCGGCGCTATGCCGTTCGTCTCAAGAACAAAGGTGTCGTCATTGGCCAATGGCGCCAGGTTGTCACCAGCCGGACCGATAGACGCCGCCGCGGTGACAACGCCGTCGTTGGACGGGTCGTTGGTGACCTCGATCGTCAGCACGGCCGTTGCTAAGCTGCCGCTGCCGTCCTGGATCGTATAGGTGAAGTTCTCGGAGACATTCGCGGTAATGCTCGGGGCATGCAGATAGACGTAGTTACCGGTCACGAAATCGAAGGTCAGGCGCCCACCGGCGTCGGTCTCCAAAGTCACTGTGCGACCGTCCGAGGCAACCACATGCGCATCGCCGACCCCACTGGCGGCGCTGAATACCAGCGTGCCCTCGCCGCTGAAGGCATGCGTCAACTGTGTCACCGCAGGAGTCCCGGCGCCCTGGGAACCGAAGTCGTCGACATCGGTCAAACCGGAGCTGGGATCTTTCTGGTCGACGACCACGTTGCCGGCCACCGCCCCGGGAATGGTTTCTTGCAGGCTGGTTGAAAGCTCGCCGTCCTGCGGCACGAGAACGAGGTTCTCGGCGACATTCGGAAAAGCAACTTCTTCCAGTTTGTCGGCATTCACATTGACGCCGATACCGACGCCGATGGCGCGAATCTCGGTGCCGAGGAATTTCTCCCAGGCAAAGACGTTGACCTTGCCCGCGGTGGGCACGCCGTCGGATGCGAAATAGACGATGTCCTCGGCGCTGGCCGAGGCGGTGAAATTCTCGATCGCGATCTTGGTTGCCGCGCGGTAGTTGGTCGCGTCAAGGCCGCTGCCATCGGGCCGTGCCGCCAGCCCATCGAGAAAAGTCAGGGCATCGGCGATGCTCAAATTCGGTGTCGAGATCGTCGCCTCGGTCCCACCGCCCGCTGGAGGTTTGCCGAAGTAAAATCCGCCGAACTCAACGACCTGCACGGTCACGCCGGCGGCAATCGCCTGGTACGACAACAGCAGGGACTGGAACGAATCGACCATCAGATCGAACCGCGTCAGCGTGCCAACGCCCGAGGACTCAAGCATCGAACTCGATGCGTCGAGCGCCAGAAGTAGATTGAAATTGCCGGACTCGGTTTCGCCGACACGATTGATGTTATCTTCGGCGCTCGGCCCGCTTGTCACTACGGCGTCTATGATCTCTGTCGTCACTGACCCTTGACCGGCGGCGATCGAGGCACTCGCCCCACCGGTTCCAGTGACATTGCTCAGAGAGAGGGTAAAGCTTTCGTTTGGATTGCTCTCGTCCAGGCTATCGACAAGCGCCTGCACGTCGAAACCGAAACCGGCATTGCCGCTGAAGGTCAGATCGACGAAGTCGCTGCCGCTGCCGTTCACGGTAATATTGGCCTGGGCGCCGGCTTGGGCGGCGATTTCGGCGATCAGGGACGCCAGGGTCTGGTCGGTATCGACGCCGAGGCTGACGCTGTCGGGATCGACGCTCAGGCGTACCGAAGCCGTCTGACCGGCACCCAGGCTGTCGCCGGTCATGGCGACGCTATAGTTTCCAGGCGCGCCGCCCTCGTTGATCGAGCTGTCTCCCTGAAGTGAAAAACTCACCACCGGTCCTTGGCCGCTATCGGGGATGTCGACCACCAGAGTGCCGCCGGCACTGGCCAGGTCATTCAGGCTCGTCAGTTCGAGATCGTTGGGGTTCTCCTGCGCTTGTGCCGTGATCAGCACTTCGGCCGCGCCGTCGCCATGCGGACTGCCGTCCGCCAACTGGGTCGAGGTCCAGCCATTCGGGTCGAACCGCAGCACTTCGTCGAAGGCGCCGCCGTTGACCGTGACTTGATAGCTGACGAAATTCGAGGTCGGATCGCTGTCGACCAGAACGACACTGTCGTCGCCGAAGCTCGAATTGAGCAGGGTCCAGTCGCGCGGCACGCCGGTGATGCTGATGCTGTGCGTTTCAGACCCGTCGGTATCGCCAAAACTGGCTTGAATCGGCAGGGAAATGGTCGAGCCGTCGAAGACCGGCAGACTTGCACCGCCCCCGCTCAGATCGAGACCGGGCTGGTCGGCGGCCGCGTCGGTAATACCCGCCGACACGAAAGGCGGCAGGGTCGTTGTCGTGCCCGTGGAGGGGTCGAAAACATTGGCGGTGATCGTTACGGGTTGATCGATATCGCTGTCGCTCGGCGCCAGGACAAAAACTTTATCGAAGTTTTCCGACGTCACCAGGAAGCCGCCGGGTGGAACGCTAACCGCATCGCCCGGATCACTGCCGCCGACAAAGAGAGTTGCGCCTGGCGGAAGGTCGGAGATGAGATAGGAACCGAGTTCCAGCGCGCCACCGGCAGGTTGGTTCAAAGTCACCGTCAACTGCGTCGGAGTCACCGTGCTGTCGCCGACGTGCTGGTTCGCCAGCCAGTCCTCGAAGCCGCCGGCAAAGGCGCCGCCGACCGGACCGTCGCCGTCGACCAGGCTGGTAAAAGTAACCACGATGTCGGAGGGATTGTCCGTGGCGGCGGCGATCTCCGCCTCTGGGACCAGAAGCTCAATGATGTCCTCGAGGGTAATCAGCCCGAATTCGAGCTCGGTTCCTCCCAGCACGTCCTGGGCGCTGAGCAGCGAAATGGTGGTGCCAAGGTCGTCAACGTATTCGCCACCGCCGCCCAGCAGTGGCGTGTTGGCGCCGGCGGCGGTTTCGAGCGTCTCGTCGGATAGCGCGCGGGCTTGACCAAGCAGCAAGGCGGAGTTGATGCCGGCGCCGGCAATATTGAAGATCGGCGCGTTGCCGGAATCCGCGGCCGCAACCAGGCTCTCGAACACCAGGCGGCTGCCATCGCTGAAATTCAGCTGCAGGTTTCCGTCACTGATCGAGACGCGCGCGCTGCCGGGATCGAACTCAATGGCATAGCGGTCGCCGGGGTTCGATTGGATGACAACCGTCTCGCCGGCCGGTGGACGACCGATTCCGACTCCCTGTCCGATCAGTTTTTCCACGCCATGGGCCACGTTTTCAAGGCCGCTCGACGCAGGCGACGCCTGCGTCTCTTCGCCCCTTACGGGGTCGCTGTTCAGCTTCTCGGACATCTTACTTGGATCCCCCGCAGACAATTGCTCAGCCGATATTCCGGGGGCGCCCGCCCCGGCCGGAACGAATCGGCATTAACCATAATGGCAAGCGCTTATACGCCCCGAGCGTGAACAGGTGAAGAAGAATATTATTAGATTTGTGCGCGTTAACACATTCGGCTTGCTTTGCACATCAATTGAAGGGGGCCAAATCGGTCCGATAACGCCCCCAACTCAGTCGGCCGAGGTGCGGTTTCGCCCGCTCACCGTGACCAGCTCTGCGTCTTTTCTTGCCGAGTCCACAATGGATTCCAGGGCCGCCACGCCGGCGATGGCCTCGAAGCCGCTCAAGGGATAAGGCACCTCGCCCGCCACCGCGGCGGCGAAGGCCTCCAGTTCGGCGCGCTCGATGTCGACGTCGGGATAGTCGCGGGTCTCCACTTCGCCGCCGACCGTGCAGACTTCCAGCGCCCGCAGACCGCGCATCTGCGCCCAACCCTTGCTGCCAAAGACCTGCAAGCGCCAAAAGGCCGGGGCCGCCAGAATCGTACTCAGCGTGCCCGTCATTCCGGCCTCGAAGCGAAACAGCATCGAGGTCGTGTCGTCGATCTCGCCTTCGAGCACCTGGCGCAGGCTCTGCGCCTGCACCGCGGCGAGTGGCCCGCAGAGGTGGATCATCGCATCGACCAAATGAATGCCCAGGCCGGTCATGCCACCAGCGGGACACTCTTCGGCCAAGGCCCGCCACATTCCGGGCTTGTATGTGTATCCCGTGGGGTTGGTGAAATTGCCTTCAATATGCAGAACCCGCCCCAGATCGCCATTTTCGATCAGTGTTTTCAGATCCCGCATGGCGGGCAGAAATCGCCGGTTATGACCCAGCGCCAAGATGACTTGCGCCGCCTCGGCCGCCGCAACCGCCTGTTCGGCGCTGGCCTTGGTCAAGGTCAAGGGCTTCTCGACAAATACGTGCTTGCCGGCCGCGGCCGCCGCGACGATCTGGGCGCAGTGTTGGCTGTGCGGGGTCGCCAGTACGATGGCACCGATGCCCGGATCCTGCAGCACCGCGGGCAAGGCCTCGACCGCCTGCAAACCCTGCGCGCTCAGAAAATCGGCCGCCTTCTCAGGTGTCCGTACAACGGCGTGGGTAAAGCGGATCGCCGCTCCCTTCGGCCGCCCCGCCTCCTGCACCGCGTTCACCAGGATTTGCCCCCAGCGCCCCAAACCAACGATCGCCGCATGCAACATTCCGTCGACTCCCTCTACTGTTCCAATCCCGGAAAGACCAAGATCCCCACCATAGCCGGCACAACATCCGGCACAACAAGGTGAAACGGGATCGCTGCCTTCAACCTCTCTAGCTACCCAGTCAACCGCCGGCGCGCCGCCGACCTGGCGAAAGTCATGACTTCAGCCAAGCCCGAAATCTCATTGACTCCGCGATTAAAGTCGTTTTGTATACTGTGTGCATGCACAAAACACCACGAACGCAAGCAGCAAGACGAGGTGGGACTTGACCTGGAGCATTGGTGTCGATGTCGGTGGAACCTTCACCGATTTTTTTGCTTTCAATGAGGACAGCGGCCAAACCCACGTCGGCAAACGCCCCTCCACACCCGACGATCCCGGGCGCGCAATTTTGCTCGGCCTCGAGGAGCTGTCGGGCGGCGCCGGAGAGAACGAAGGCGTGGCGACCGCCTTCGAACTCGGCGATGTCGGCCGCCTGGCCCACGGCACCACGGTGGCGACCAACGCGCTGATCCAGCGCAAGGGCGCCGAGGTCGCCTTGGTGACCACCAAGGGGTTTCGCGACCTGCTCGAGATCGGCCGCCAGGTGCGGCCGCACATGTATGATCTCAACCGCGACTTCCCGCCGCCGCTGATCCCGCGCGAGCGCCGCTTTGAAATCGGCGAGCGAATCACCGCCGATGGCGCGGTCCACTTGCCGGTCGACGAAGACGGGCTCGAAGCCGTAATCGCGGCGCTCGGCGCCAGCGGCGTCAAGGCCTGCGCCGTCTGTTTTCTCTTCGCCTTCCTAAATCCGCGTCACGAGGAACTGGTGGCGGAGCGTTTGCGCGCCGCCCTACCGGACCTGGAAATCTCACTCTCTTCGCAGGTGCAGCCCGAATTCCGCGAGTACGAGCGTTTTACGACGACAGTCATCAACGCCTATCTGCAGCCGGTGCTGAGCCGTTACGTGGCGCGCCTCGAAGACGGCCTGGCAAGCCTCGCGCCCGGTGCCGCGCTCGGCATCAACCAGTCTAGCGGCGGCCTTATGTCGCCCGCGCGAAGCCGCTCTTTTCCCGTGCGCACGGCGTTATCCGGCCCCGCCGCCGGCGTTGTCGGCGCCCTGCACGTGGCGCGCCGGGCCGACCGGCCCAACATCATCACCCTCGACGTCGGCGGCACCAGCGCCGACGTCGCTCTGATCCGCGACGGCCGTGCCGAGATTTCCTTCGAGCGCTCGGTCGCCGATTTCCCCATCCGCCTGCCGATGATCGATATCCACACAATCGGCGCCGGTGGCGGATCCATCGCCTGGTTCGACCGCGACGATCTTCTGAAGGTCGGGCCGCTTTCGGCCGGCGCGGTCCCGGGGCCGGCCTGCTATGGCCACGGCGGCCAGGACCCGACGGTCTCCGACGCCAATCTGCATCTCGGCCGCCTTGCCTCGCGCCTGATCGATGGATCCATGACGCTGCAGCCCGACCTCGCCGCGCGGTCGCTGGCGCCGATCGCCGAGCGCCTGGGCATTTCCAGCCAGCGCGCGGCGCACGGCATGCTCGGCATACTGGTCGCCAACATGGTGCGCGCCATTCGCACCATTTCCGTCGAACGCGGCCACGACCCGCGCGGCTTCACGCTGATGCCCTTCGGCGGCGCCGGACCGCTGCACGCGCGCGACGTCGCCACCAGCCTTGGCATCCGCGAGATCCTGGTACCGCGGGCGCCCGGTATCGTCTGTGCCCAGGGGCTGATCGTCTCCGATCTCAAGGAAGATTTCGTCGTCAGCCAGCGCACGCCTCTCGACACCGCCGGGCTCGACCTTCTGGGCGACAACACAGTCGCGCTCCTCGACCGCGCCGCGGGTTGGTACCGGGCCGAGTCCGTGCCCGATAGCGGCCGCAGCCTGGAACTCAATCTCGACCTCAGATACGTCGGTCAGAACTTCGAGCTGACCGTGCCCCTGGCCTTCGGCGTCAGCCTGAGTCGTTCCGACCTGCCGGACATCGACGCCCTGCGCCAGCGCTTCTTCGAGGCGCATGATACCGCCTACGGCTACTTCAATGCCGACGATGCCATCGAGGCGGTCAATCTGCGACTCACGGCGCGCGGCCGCCTCTATCACGAACCCGAGCCCGTTGACGTGGAAAGCGTCGCCGAGTCACCAGCGCCGGTCGACCACCGCATGGTTTTCTTCGCGCCCGACGCGGCACAGGAAACCGCCGTCTATCACCGCGACCGTTTGCGCCCCGGCCAGGTTCTCTACGGTGCCGCGGTCATCGAACAACTGGACACGACAACGCTCGTCTATCCCGGCGACCGCGCCCTGGTCGATGCCAGCGGCAACCTCTTGATCGAGATTGACCATGACGATTGAAGACCAGCAGCCAC
>JAJFGM010000272.1 GCA_021776145.1 Kiloniellaceae bacterium
GTGGCATTTGGCGGGGCAAGAACCGACTTTGGAGGACCTGCTGTCC
Organism: Kiloniellaceae bacterium; assembly: GCA_021776145.1. Taxonomy (GTDB): domain Bacteria; phylum Pseudomonadota; class Alphaproteobacteria; order Kiloniellales; family Kiloniellaceae; genus JAJFGM01. The sequence continues at coordinate 47 of JAJFGM010000272.1, forward strand.
GATCCGATTGTACTTGCGCGCATGCGTTGCGATGGCGTCGAACGGGTTGAGCTGCAGATCTTGCTGGGCGAAATCGCACAGCGCCTGACGTCGCGCGAGATGCAGCGCCCACTGCGCAACGTGGCCTGATCCGCCGGCTTCGACCGTTTGCCTTTGCCCTGTCGGCCTGCCGTGGCACACTGACGTGGTGGCGCGAGGCGCGCCGCCAGTGTCCTGACTCTGAAATCCATGCCATTGAATTTCAGGACCGGAAAGACATTAAAGATTTGAATCTAGCGTGATGGTGTCGAGCCAAGACGGCAAGTTCGGAGGCACAGATTTATGGCGCTTTTTCGTTCGCTTCTGATGCAGGCCGCGCGGCGCATCGTTGCCGATCCGCGCGCGCGCGCAAAGGCCGCCGAGTTTGTCGAAGAAGAAGTCAAACCGCGCCTGGCGGCCGCCCGCGACGAACTAAAGGATATCTCCGAGCAGTCGGATCCAGTGCGCAATCCTCGAGATTTCGCATATCGTCTTGGCGTCCGTATTGGCCGCATCAAACGCGGCGATCCCTAGCGGCTGCACCCGAGCCTTGATCCCGAGGGATCAAGGTGCAATTCCGGCCCAACGACAACAGGCGCTTTTGGCCCATGATTCCTTGTCAACGCGAACTTTTCGATATCCCCGAGGATGTCGCCTGGCTGTCGTGCGCCCAGCACTCACCGGCTTTGCGAACGGTCGGCCAAGCTGGGCGCGAGGGCGTGCAACGCAAGTGCCACCCTTGGACAATTGGACCGCAACAACACTATGACGATGTCGAGGACCTTCGGCGCCTCTTCGCCGAGTTGATCGGTGCCACGGCCGACGATATCGCTCTGACCCCTTCGGTCAGTTACGGCCTGAGTATCGCGGCGCGCAATCTCGACCTCGGTGCCGGTCGTCGAATCCTGGTTCTGCAGGACCAGTTTCCCTCGAACGTGTATCCCTGGCGCGACCTGGTTGAGAGGCAAGGTGGCGAGATTGTCACGGTCGCGCGACCGGCAGATGGGGATTGGACCGCCGCGGTGCTGGCACAGCTTGACGAGCGCATCGCCATTCTGGCCTTGCCGCACTGTCACTGGACCGACGGCGGGTTGCTCGATCTTGAGCGGATCGCCGCGACAGCGCGGCGGCTGGGGGCGGCCCTGGTCCTGGATCTGACGCAATCGCTTGGGGTCTTGCCCTGCGACGTGCAAAGGCTGCGGCCTGATTTTATTGTCGCCGGGGCCTATAAATGGCTGCTCGGGCCCTATCGCTTTGCCTATCTCTATGCCGCCGAGAAACACCATCAAGGGCATCCTCTGGAGCAGGGCTGGGGCGCGCGACTGGGGAGCAATGACCGTGGTGGCTTGACGCGCTATAGCAATGAACTGCATGGGAATGCGCGGCGGTTCGATGTCGGTGAACACGCTGACTACATCGCCGTGCCAATGGCCGCCGCCGCCTTGCGGCAGATCCTCGCCTGGGGTGTGTCGGCAATCGCCGAAAGTCTGTCGCCGCTTGTTGACGAAATCGGCGAACGTGGCGAGGCGATGGGGCTTGCGGCCACTCCAAAAGGGTATCGCTCGCCACATTTCCTGGGGCTTTATTTTCCACCTGACCGTTTTTCCGAGGGTGCCAGCGAGGCGCTGGTCGAAGGCCTGCGAAGCCGCAACGTCTTTGTCAGTCAACGTGGCGCAAGCCTGCGTGTCGCGCCCTATCTTTTCAACAACCGCCGGGATCTCGATCGCTTCTTCGAGACTCTGCAGCCATTGTTGCGCTGAAACCTTTTTTCGAACTGGAGCCTTCAGGTGAGGGGCGGCGCGGAACCGGCTGGTTTCCAAAGGTAGAGATCGATCGGGCCGACGGATTTAAGCAGGACGTAGTCGCGCCAGAAATCGGCGAAGCGCGGGTCGAGCGAATAGTACTTGATGAAATCGAAGCCGAGATAGCCGAACCCCTGCTTGTAGCGCTGTGTCTCCACGGCAACGATATGGGGCGGGTTGGCCAACAGGTCGCTGACAACAGTCTCGAAGAACCTGCGCTCGAGATCCCCTTGCTGACCCGGTGCGCGGTAGACGGCCTCGCCGCTGTGGGGATCGTCGCTGCGATAGAAGTTCGGCATTGGCCAAAGGTGATTGTAGCGATATGGCCAAAGCGAGCCTGCCAACGGCACGGGTGGGTAAGCGATATAGATGCTCGAAGAGAATGCGAAGCTCGGCTGGTCCGATGCGTGTTCGCGAAGCGTTTGGGTGTAATCGCGCATCCAATCGCTGTAGAGGCCGCCGTATTGCATTGGTTTGTAGATGTAGGCCGCCGCGGTGGTACCGAAGAAGGCGACCGACAGGGCAAATCCTATGGCGGCGCCCATGCCGCGGCGAATCACCCTGTCCGCGGCGACGCCCTCGATCATTGTGTTCTGACTTCTCCCCGTGCGGCCAGCGATATAGCCGGCGACGAGCGTCGCCAAGCCAAGGTTCATGAAGACTGCCGCTGGCAGCGAATGATAGGTGTAGCCCTTGGCCTGCAGAAGATAGAATCCGGTCATGCCGAGCGCGGCGATGACCCAGAGCAGGGCTAGCTCCTTCGCCCTTTGGTCGCGCAGGAAGTAGCGCAACATCAAGGCGACGGCGAGCAGGGCGCCAACCAGGCGCAGGAAGCGGCCATTATAAGTCAGGACAATTAAACCCTGGTCGTAGGCGTTGTAGGTGCCCAGGACCATCGGCAGCATGTCGGCGAGAAACTCCGGGTGCAATTGCAATGTGACAAGGACCGCGGCCAGCATCGTGACGCCGGCAATCCAGTTCTCACGCCGGAAAAGTGAATACAGGCTGCGGTGCTGCAAGCAGAGTGTCAACTCGACCAGCAGGAAAGGCAGCAGGAAGTGGGGTTTCTGCGTCGTGGCGATGGCCAGGGGTACGGCGACGGCGAAGCAGGCCCATAGCGGCAAGCGGATGCCTTTGAGGGTTAGAAAGGCCGCCGCCAAATAGGGCGCGAAAAAGATGACAAAGTAGTACTCGCGCTGGCCAAAGGCCTGCGGTTCGAAAAGGAAGAAGTGGTAGATCAGGGCGAGGATCAGAATGCGGCGGAGCAGAATCGGCAATTCCGCTAACTTGGCCAGAAGATGCGCAATCAAGGCGATGGAGGCGAGGGCAAGCAGTGCCACCCAGGTATAGAAAGTCAGGATATCCGATAAGCCGGTGGCCTGGGCGAAGAGGGCGGGGGCCTTGTTCAGATAGAAAATGTTCGGTGGATTGATCTCGTACAGATCGACATAGAGCCGAGCGCCTTCGACAAGGCGCGTCGCGGCGTGAATGTGGTAGCCTACATCGTGATTGAGTGGGCGCCCAAACAGACTGGCCAGATTGGCAAACAGCCAGCCCGCCAATATCCAGCGCCAGGTCCTTTTGTCTTCGAGACCGGCGGCGAATTTCCGCAGTGCATTCATGTCGTGTGTCAGACTAGGTAGCTAGGACGAAGGAAGTCTTAAGGTGAGGACGGAATGGACTGGGCGCGAAAAAAGGGATTAACCATTTGTGCGGACGCTATTCTTTGACGTCGCCGCTGGAGAGCGTGCGACAATTGTTCGACTTTGTCGAAAGCCCCAATTTGGCACCGCGATACAACATCGCGCCCAGCCAAGACATCGCCGTGGTGCGGCGCGGCGACGACGGCAAGCGTCACCTCGGGTTTCTGCGCTGGGGCCTGGTGCCGGCCTGGGCCAAGGATGTCGCCATAGGCAACCGCATGATCAATGCGCGCGCCGAAAGCGTCGCCGAGAAACCGGCCTTTCGGCGGGCTTTTGCACAGCGGCGCTGTCTGGTACTGGCCGATGGATTTTATGAGTGGCGCAGCGAAGGCGATGGCAAGCAGCCGTACCATATCTCCCGCGACGACGGTGCGCCCTTCGCTTTTGCCGGATTGTGGGAAAGCTGGCGCGCACCAGACCAACCGGATCTGTTGGAGAGCTGCACGATCATCACGACCGAAGCCAGTGAGGCATTGAAGGAAATCCATCACCGTATGCCGGTTATTCTCGACCCGGCGTCCATCGCGGCATGGTTGGAGCCGGCATGCTCGATCGCGGAACTGCAGGCTCTATTATGCGCTTCGTCGGCGCCACTATCGGTGAAGCGGGTTTCTCGACGAGTCAACAAAGTTGTGAACGACGACCCGCAATTGCTTGTTGTGGAAAAAGAAAACAAGAACGCAGAGAGGCAGGAACAACTCGATGCACCGGAACAAGGCCAACTTCTCTGAGGCTCGCGAAGGCCTTATGATTGAGTGGCTGCCGGCTTATTGCAGGTATTGGTAGGGATCGAGGACCATCGGGAACTGGCAGGGATCCTTGCCTTCAATCATGCAGGCCGGGGTCTCTCCCGTCGCCGACAGGCTGGACATTTGGCCGCAACGTGGGCAATGCAGCGAGAGATAGACGGCGAAATCCAAAGACAGGTCTTTTGCCGCGTTACACAAGCCGTAGGGGCTTGCCAGCGCCGGCTTGGCATTGCGCGTCGACGTCTTGTCCTTGGCGTCGCGGTTTTGCGACTGGTCGCTCATGGCGCACCTTTCGTTCTACTTGAACGTGGATTCGAAATCGTTATAGCGTTTAGCGGTTAAGAAAACCCTTGCGAAACAAGCCTTTTTGAAGGGAAGGGTGGTGCACGGGTGGGCCTTGAGTGTCGACCGGCAGCCGCCGAGGGCGGCTTCACATTGCCGTGCGCTGACCTCGACAGCAGCCGCTAAGGCGTGGATAAGGCATGGTGCCGGGGCCAGGGATTGGGCTCGCGCACTGACATAATGCGACCGGAACCGAAAATAAATGGGCCGTCACGCTTGGGGAGAGAGGCGATGAGCCGCAGCACGGATACGGTCCCAGCCAAGCTGCAAGGCACCGAAGCCGGCGAGCGCTTGCGGCCCAGCCCGCACCTCATCGCCGCGGGACTGATGGTCCTTGCCGCAGGCGCGCTCTTAGTTGGACAGGCAACTTCGGTCAAACAGAGTGCGCTGCTGCTGCTCGGTGCGTCGCTGGGGCTTGTGCTCTATCACGCCGCGTTCGGTTTCGCTTCGGCATGGCGCGCCTTTTTGACAGATGGCCGCGGTGCCGGGTTGCGCGCGCAGATGTTGATGCTGGCTGTCACGACAGCGATTTTTCTTCCGCTGCTTTCGGGCGGCGCGGTGTTCGGCCAGCCGGTGGTTGGTGCCATTGCGCCAGTGGGAGTATCGGTCTTCTGTGGCGCTCTTGTCTTTGGGATCGGTATGCAACTGGGCGGCGGCTGCGCCTCGGGTACACTCTACGGGCTCGGTGGCGGGTCGACCCGCCTGCTAATGACACTGGTGTTTTTTATGCTGGGGTCCCTCATCGGATCGGCGCACTTTCCGTGGTGGCTGGAGATGCCCAGCTTGGGCGCGATTTCCCTGAGCGAGGAGCTGGGTGTCAAGTCCGCCTTGGCCTTGCAATTGCTGTTGTTTGCGGTGATTGCCGTGGCGAGCTGGCTGATCGAGCGTCATCGACACGGGCATTCCATCGCATCGCCCGCGGGTTCCGCGACGTGGGGTCGCTTGTTGCGGGGCCCCTGGCCCCTGCTCGCGGGTGCCGTTGCTTTGGCTTTGTTGAACGTCGTCACCCTCGGGATGACCGGGCACCCCTGGACCATCAGTTTCGGTTACACGCTGTGGGGCGCCGAGATTGCCGGCGGCCTGGGCGTCGATGTCGCGGCCTGGGAGTTCTGGACCTGGTCCTTTCCCGCCCGCGCGTTGAAGGCAGGGGTGCTGGCGGATGCCACTTCGGTGATGAACTTCGGAATCATCGCCGGTGCCTTTTTGGCGGCGGCGCTGGCCGGCCGCTTCAAGCCGGTCTGGCGATTGTCCTGGCGCGCGCTGACGGCAGCGGCGCTTGGCGGCCTTCTCATGGGCTATGGAGCGCGGCTGGCGTTCGGCTGCAATGTCGGCGCCTACTTCAGTGGGATTGCATCAGGCAGCCTGCATGGGTGGTTGTGGTTTATCAGCGCCCTGCTGGGTACCTATCTCGGCCTGCGCCTGCGTCCGCGGTTTGGTCTCGATCGGGCGCCTTGAGGAATGGTGGGTGGCTTGCCACCCGAAGCTCGAGGAGCGAAGGTTTAAGGGCCAAAAAGAAGACAATTTGAACCAGCCCTCCTGCGCCAAGGCTTCGGAGGACACTCCTTCGTCTAACGCTCTCCGGGTGGCTTGCCGCCCGAAGCTCGAAGAGCGAAGGGTGGTGGGCGTACCTGGGATTGAACCAGGGACCTCTCGCGTGTGAAGCGAGCGCTCTCCCGCTGAGCTATACGCCCGAGTGTCCAGATGGCGGAATTCCCAGCCTCGAATTCCAGGGCCTCGAATTCCAGGGTCGTGCGGACCTAGTCGGCTGCGCGGAGGCCTGATTTAGGTCAGGCTCCACCGACTGTCAAGGTCGCCGGTCTCAGCCGGCCACACCCTGCCGAGTACTGTCGAAACGAACCGCAATTGGCCGGATGACCCAGGTTTTGATTTTTGCTATCTTTAAAGCACCATCGGGATAGCAGGCATGATATTCGGATCGGCAAAATCAAGTTGTGCCTGGACTGCGATACTGCTTCTGTTTTCGGCCGCCGAGCCGGTGCGGGCGCAAGACGCAAGGATCTACGGGCTCGACTACATGCTTTATGCTGGCGGGTTACACGCCGCCAGCGCCCAGACTCGGTTGAGCCTGTCGGATACGGACTATGACGTAGAGTTCTCGGTCTGGCTCGATGGCTTTTTTGGGAAACTTTACACCTACAAGCTCGACGCCAAGGTCGCCGGCGATACGGGCCGAAAGACGCTGCGGCCGGCCTGGTTCCACGCGGCCACTCGATGGCAGGACGACGACATAGAGCGCGTTGAGATCCGCTTTGGCGACGATGGTCCGCCGGTGGTGATCCGTGAGCCCGCGACTGGCGAAGAACGCGCTGTCGTGCCGGACAGCGAATTGCAGGGTGTTTTCGATCCGATCAGTGGTGCGCTGGCCATCGTTCAGGGATTAGCCAGGTCAGGTCACTGTGAGGGCCGGATTCCCGTGTTTGACGGCAAACGGCGGTATGACCTGATTTCCCGAAGCCTGGGAGAGTATTTCCTCAATCCCAGCGATTATTCGATGTACTCCGGGCCATCCATAAAGTGCGGCGTCAGCTTGCGGCGAGTCATGGGTTTTGACGATGAAGACGAGCGCGAGAAAGAGGTCGAGGAGATCATTGTCTACCTCGGTGCCGTGGTGGATGGAGCGCCCATGCTCCCGGTTCGATTAGAAAGCTCAAGCGGGTTTGGTGCCTTGCGCATTCATCTCGTGGCCGCGCAGCGGGCCGTCGCCGGCGCGGTCGTTGACGACCGTTGACCTCGCCATTTGTCCATTTGCCGCAGGTTGTTTTAATCGGTCAGGCCGGCAAGCACCGCCGGTAAGTCGGCAAAATCGTCGACCAAGGCATCCGCCCCAAGGCTGCTTAGGGATTCACGGCAGTAGCCGAAGGTCACCAGAACGACCGGCACGCCGGCGGCCTGCGCGGCGCGTACGTCGTTGCCGCTGTCGCCCAGCATGACACAGCGCTCTTTCGTCGTTTGCAGTTCCGCCATTGTCGCCAAAAGATGACCAGGATCCGGCTTTTTTACCGGGTAGCTATCACCGCCGGCCACCGCCTCGAACAGGTGTGACAATCCCAGCGTCTCAAGGATTTGCCGGCTCGGCCGTTCTGGCTTGTTGGTACAAACCGCCAGTTTCCAGCCCGACTCTTTCAGGGAGCTCAAAACCGAACCGACCCTGGGAAAGGCGACCGTATCCCGGACAAGGTTGGTCTCATAAAGCGTCAGAAACCGATCGACGAGTCCTTCCAGATCGCTGCCTGTTGCCGCGCCGCCAGTGGCCGTCCACCCACGCTCTACCAGCTTTGTGACCCCGTCCCCGACCATCCGTTTGAGCACCGGTAGGTCAATTGGGGCGCGGCCTTCGAGTTCAAGCAGGCTGTTCAGGGCACGGAGTAGGTCCGGCGCTGAATCGACGAGGGTACCGTCCAAATCGCAAAGTAGTGTGGGGGCGCCGCCGCCGTGACGGCGGTCGAGGGGTGTGGACATAAAACAAAGAAACCATAGTTGACGGAGTACCGATGGCGGCAATGTACGTCAGAATGTTGATGCTTGTCTGTATTGGCCGTTAGCGAGGTTTTTTCTTTTCTCTTCTCTGCACGATGCTGGCCCCCTGGGAAAGCGGAACTAGAGAAATCCCCGGTTCTCCTGGGCTCATAAAATGAAGGCGGTCAAAGTGAAATATCCGGACGCCATCGACCGCAATATCCAAACCCGACTGAGGCCATACTCTGAAGTATTTGAGATAATCTACGCGGAATGTTTCGGGTGTCTGGTAATCTTTTATTAAAATAATACGGTTAAAGCCAATCCTATCATTAGCCGATATTCTACTGGATCGATCCTAAAGAAGGAAATTGGAATGGCTACCATCAAGAAGGCCGCGAGTAAGTCTGCGGCCAAGAAACGCACCGTGAAGAAGGTTGTTGCCAAACGCGCGACGGCCAAAAAGACGGTTGCCAAGAAGACCGTGGCGCGTAAGCCCGCGGCCAAGAAGGTAGTGGCCCGCAAG
>JAJFGM010000273.1 GCA_021776145.1 Kiloniellaceae bacterium
GCCTTCATTGACCGCGAATTCTACCTGCGCAGCGACGGCAAGGTCCGCTTCATTCGTCTCTCCGTACTGCATCAGAAGCTTGCCGCGGGTGCCGTCGTACTGGCGGCCTGCTGGTTGTTGTTTTCTTCGGGCGCCTTCATCGTGAACCATTTCGTGGTGGCCGACAAGGAACGCGAGATCGAGCGCCATAAGCTGGCCTATTTCGATCTTTTGGCCGAAGTCGGCGAGTACCACGATCAGTTCGCGACCATCACCCAGAACCTGCAGGACAATCAGGCCTTCCTATTGTCGCAGTTGCAGCAGGACAAGGATGGACGCGGCGATATCGAAGCCATAGAGGGCTTGCTCAAGACCTCCGAGACCGAACACGACCGGGTAGTCGTGGCGCGCGGTGGTCTGAAAATGAAGCTCGAACGGTTCGAGAACGATCTACTGGAAATCGCCGAACGCAACGATTCGCTGCAGGCGCAGGTAACTGTGATGCGCGACGCCTTGACCTCGACCCGGGCCGAGCGCTCGCAGGTTGTCGAGGCGCGCGAACAGCTTGGACGCAAGCTGGAAGAAGTTGAACGGCAACTCACCGCCACCATTAACGTCAATCAGCAGCTGGAAATAACTGTCGGTGAATTGCGTGGCGACTTGTCGCAAGGCGGCGAAGAACGTCAGGCCCTGTTGGAGGTGCAGACCGAGTTGAAGGACGAGATTTCCGCCCTGGAAGGTCAACTTGCGCAATCTGATACGCGTGAAGTCGCGGTCAAGGAGCAGTTGGCGGCCGTCGAGTTTCAGCTTGCCCAAGTCAGCCAAGTGGGAGAACAGGTACGCGATCAACGCGACACCCTGGAAACCAGGGTGGCCGGCATGCAAGAACGCATGAGCAGCGTGCACGAGGTTCAGATGAGCCTGATTGAGCGCCTGCGTTCGCAGACCGACATGTCCGTGGAGAGTCTGGAAAAGACGGTGTCCATGACCGGTATCGATGTCGATCGCCTGCTTGGGCGTTTGCCGGAAACGGCTTCGGCACAGGGCGGACCCTTTGTTTCCGCGGAAATTGTCGGCGAGGGTCCTCACATCGAGGCCTCGCTGTCGCAACTCGACGTTCAGCTCGATCGTTGGTCGGCGTTGCAGACCCTGCTGAAACACCTGCCATTGTCGGTTCCCTTGGAGCAGTTTTCCATCGCCAGTTCTTTCGGGTCGCGCAAAGATCCAATAAATGGCCGCAAGGCACGGCACCAGGGCATGGATTTCGGAGCCGCGATGAAGACTTCGATTTTCGTCACCGCGCCGGGGAAGGTGGTATTTGCCGGCTGGCGAGGTCACTATGGGCGTTTGGTCGAAGTCGACCACGGTTATGGCATCCGCACCCGCTATGGGCACATGCGGCAAATCCTGGTCAAGGCGGGCGATGTGCTAACGAACCGACAGAAAATTGGCCTAGTGGGATCGTCCGGACGCAGTACGGGCCCACATGTACACTACGAAGTGCGTATTGACGGGAAACCCTATAACCCCGCAAAATTTCTGACGGCAGGAAAACATGTTTTCAAAGACTAAACAGAATCCAAGCGAGGTGTCCGTGACAACCGAGACCCCAAATAAGAGCGCCATGCCCAGCTCGGGTGTGCCCTCCATCATCAGCGCCGATTTGTGCATCACCGGAAATCTGCAGAGCGCCGGCGATATTCAAGTGGACGGTACCGTCGTAGGCGATATCGACAGCAAGTCTTTGACCATCGGCGAAGGCGCCGAAGTCAAAGGCGCGATTTCCGCCGACACCGTGCGAATCTGTGGCAGCGTGCACGGATCGGTGCGTTCGGCTTCGGTGAACCTGGCCAAGACCGCGCGCATCAATGGCGATATCATGCACGACAGTTTGGCTGTTGAGGCCGGTGCCTACATCGAAGGCAACATCAAGCGCCTTGGCGCAGCGGCCTCGGCGCCGGCAAGCAAACCGGCCACGCCTCCGGTCACCGGTTCGGCCGTCGGCGGCAGCCCGACAGGCACGCCTCCGGGTGGCGCTTCGAGCAGTGGGCCAATGGGCGGCGGCACGTCGAGCGAACCCAAGAAGAGCTTCGGCAGCTAACGATCCCGGTGGCCCTCTGCCTTTGCGGCCGAGGGCCTGTTCGGACAGTATCGGTCAGTTTGGGCCCGGGATCGGGGCTGCGACTGCCGGGTAAAGCTGTTTCCGTTGGATCGAGTTGACGGTTATGTCCCGATGGCGAGGGACGGCGGAATGCTGGTGGATTTCACCTGCCGCCTGTAAATCCATCGCCGCGGATCACCCACGCCTATAGCAGATCCGGGTCACATGGAATCGCAAGCGGCGATCCCTTGACCCGGTGAATCTGCTCTAACTATCGCGCAAAACGCGGCTGTAAAGCTCGGCATCCACATTTCCGCCGGACAGCGTGGCCGCCACGGTGCGCCCCGCAAGTTCGACCCGCCCCGCCAGGATCGCGGCCAGGGCCGCCGCGCCGCCGGGCTCTACGATCAGCTTCAAGACACGGAAGGCGTAGGCCATGGCGGCGGCCACCTCGGCGTCGCTGACCACGAGGCCGCGCGTGTAAAGGCGGTGGTTGATGGCAAAGGTCAATTCGCCTGGCTGCGGTGACAGCAAAGCATCGCAAAAGGACCGTCCCTTGCCATCGATACTCTGGCGTTCGCCGACGCTCAACGACCGCGCCGTGTCGTCGAATCCTTCGGGCTCGACGGTATAGAGCTCGGCCTGCGGCGCGCCTTCGTGCAGTGCCAGGGCACAGCCGGCGCTGAGTCCGCCGCCGCCGCAGCAGACCAGAAAGGCATCGAGTTTGGCATCCATGGCCGCGGCCTGAGCAACGATCTCCAGTCCGCAGGTACCCTGTCCGGCAATAATGCCGCTGTCGTCGAAGGGGCGGACCAGGGTGGCGCCGCGTTCCTCTGCAATGGCACCAGCCACCGCGGCGCGATCCTCGCTGTTACGGTCGTAGAGCACGATCTCGGCGCCGTAGCCGCGGGTGTTTTCGACCTTGATGGCCGGTGCGTCGGCCGGCATGACGATGGTCGCCGGTATGCCGTAGAGCTGCGCCGCGGCCGCGACCCCCTGGGCATGATTACCCGATGAAAAGGCGACCACGCCGGCGGCGCGCTCGGACTCGGGAATCAGCGACAGGCGATTGTAGGCGCCGCGAAACTTGAACGAGCCGGTGCGCTGCAAGGTTTCGGCCTTGAGCAGGATGCGTCCGCCGCAGCGCGCGTTGAGGGCCGGCGATTCGAGCAGCGGCGTGAATACGGCGCGGCCGGCCAGCCGCCGGGAAGCCGCTTCGATGTCCGCGAATTTCGGCTCTTGATCGGGATCAAAGGAGTCGTTCATGGGTGGTGGTCCTGGGATTTGGGTGCTGAGGGTTGGCGGTTCCGAGCGGTTTCGGCCTCGGCTTGTTGGGTGCCATCGAGCTCATCAAGGAAGGCGTCGACCGCTGTCTCCGCCTCCGGTTCCGCCAAGGTCGGCGCGTGGCCGACGCCCGGAACGGCGATACTTACCAGCCCTGGGTTGATCTCGGCCATACGTTCGATCGTCCGCGGCAGAAGAATTTCCGATCGACCGCCGCGGAGAACGAGAAGCGGCAGATTGCGGACGGCACCGAACAGCCGCCAGAGGTCATGCTTTTCCCGGCTTTGTGCCGCGAAGGCTTTGAGGAGGTGGGGGTCCCAATCGGGTCTCAGCTCGCCGTCCGCGTCTTCCCGATAGGTCGCCTCGGCGAGCCGGCGCCAAGCGGCCTGATCTTTCAGACCGAGGAAAGGCATCAGGGCGGTGATAGCCGTGGTGGCTGCGGACCAGTCGGCAACCGGACCGAGGGCTGCGAGGTAGCCGCTGATGCGTTGCAGAGCTTTTGGGTCGATGTCCGGGCCGGCGTCGTTGGCGACGAGACCGCGCAGCGCCGAGGGGCGGGCAACGGCGAGGCCCATGCCGAGAAAGGCGCCGAGCGACGTGCCGACGACAACGACGTGATGCAAATCAAGGGCGCTGAGCAACTGCAGTAGATCGTCGAGCAGGACCCTGGGATTGTAGTGCCGCCAATCCGGATCGTAGGCGGACTGTCCGCGGCCGCGATAATCCGGGCAGACGACTCGTCTTTGCGCCGCGTGGTGCCGCGCGAATCGGTCGAAATCCTTACTGTTTCGAGCGAATCCACCGAGACAGAGCAGCGGCAGCCGTTTGGCCTGCCGATCGCCGTAGTCACGCGCATAAAGCCGCAGTCCATCGGCGGCGGTGAAGCGGATCTCTCGGTAAGACGCCGGCGTGGCCATCAGGCGCCAAATGGCAGCAGACCGGGCAGTTCGTCGAGGGTCGAAATTTCGGCCACTGCAACGCCTGGAAGCAGATCGTTCTGTTTCTTGAAGCGGTTGATCCAGGCGACCTTGAAGCCGAAGTGTGCGGCACCGTGGGCATCCCAGCAGTTGCTGGAGAGAAAGCAGATGCGCGCCGGCTCGAGGCCCAATCGCTCGACGGCGAACTGGTAGACCCTCGGGTCGGGTTTGTAGATGCCGACATCCTCGACCGACAGAACCTCGTCGAGCAGGTCGTCGAGGCCGGCCGAGGCCGTGGCCGCGCTCAACATCTTCGGTGACCCATTCGACAGGATTGCGGTCTTGAGCCCGGCCGCGCGCAGGCGCTCCAGCGTCTCGGCCACTTCCGGGTAAGCATCGAGGCTGAGATAGAGCTGCATCAGCTGATCGCGCAGCGTCGGGTTGTCGATGCCATGCGCCGCGAAGGCGAACTCGAGTCCGTCGCGCGTCACTTGCCAGAAGTCGACGTGGGCCCGCATGAGGCTGCGCAGCCAGGTGTATTCAAGCTGTTTCTGACGCCAGACATCCGAGACCGAAGCCGCCTTGTCGCCGAGATCGCCGCCGCCGCGCCCGATGGCCGAGTGAACGTCGAAAAGCGTCCCATAGGCGTCGAAGAC
>JAJFGM010000274.1 GCA_021776145.1 Kiloniellaceae bacterium
GGCCCCCCCGCACCCCCCCACCCGCCCGGCCACAACCCGCCCGGCCCCCAAGAAGGAGGGGCGCAGGTCTTGCCTTTTGCCTATCTGCGGGCGGATTCCACATAGAAGTGCACCACATCGGTAATCAAACCGGACCCAACAATAAACAACACCGGCCAAATCACCGCGATGCGGATCAGAACGGCACGTCTATGGCCTTGCAGAGAAACCTCAGCAGCGGCGCGGCGGCCTTGAAGGCCACTTCCACTTCATCGATGAAGTCCGGCGACTGGGTGAGCTTTGCTTTTTCGTGGCGCATGGCGAAGAAGCTCTGGCGCTTGAGGTCGTCGATCAGCGGGTGCTCGGGGTCGAAACCCTTGGGGGCGCGGCTGAGGCCGTCGCCGGAGACGCCGCCGTAGCAGGCCATGAGTTTCTTGTCGCCGACGACCGCCGGCCAGCCCGATCTTGGCCGGGCGATCTCGTCGCGGATCTTGCGCAGTTCCGGGCTCGCCGGCTTCCAGACACCGCCGCCGAAGACCACTTCGCCGGGGGCGAGATGGACATAGAAGCCGGGCGCGTGCACGTCCTTGCCCAGGGCATGGCGGAACTGACAGGCGCCGTGCTCCTTATAGGGTTTGCCGCCCTTGGCAAAGCGCATGTCCTTGTGGATGCGGAAGATCGAGCCACCGTTCAGCCTGGGGTCGGCGACATAGTGTTTCGAGATCCGCGCCAGGCGCGGCGCCATGGCCTCGACGAAGGTCGAGAGCGGGATCTGCACGTCCTGGCGGAAGCGCGGCTTGTTGGCCTCGAACCAGGCGCGTTCGTTGTTCCGGCTCAGGTCCTTGAAGAACTTGAAAAAGCTCGGGCGGAAGCCTTCGAAAGCCTGCGGCATCGTCTCTCCATTTTTACTGTTGGGTCAGGGTGACTTCGGGCTGATCTGCGGCGGCTCGAAGGCCTTGACAGGCGGCAGCGGGCCCGCGGCCTTTTCGACTTCGACCAGGGTGGTGTGGGCGCTGGGCCCCTGGGCCAGGCGCGAGGTACCCTTGTCGAGGGTCAGGACGTTGGGGTTGCCGTGGCGGTCGAGGCCGCCGGGGCGGTCGGGGTCGTACCAGGCGCCGGTCGCCAGCACGACGGCGCCGGGCATGACACGGTCGCTGACGACGGCGCCGGCGAGACAGGCGCCGCGGTCGTTATAGAGGCGCACGACATCGCCGTCGCCGATGCCACGCGCGGCGGCGTCGCCCGGGTTGATCGTCACCGGCTCGCGGCCCGCCACCTTGCTGGCGGTGCTGGTGGCGCCGCAGTCGAGCTGGCTGTGCAGCCGCGTCGCCGGCTGGTTGGAGACGAGGTGCAGGGGAAAGCGCGCCGCGGCCGGGCCGCCCAGCCACTCCGCCGGTTCCCGCCATACGGGATGCCCGGGGCAGTCGTCGTAGGCGAAGGCGGCGATGGTCTCGGAGAAGATCTCGATGCGTCCCGAGGGCGTGCCCAGGGGCTGGCCCTCGGGGTCGGCGCGGAAGTCGGCGAAGAGCACGCGGTCCGCGTCCTCGACCGGCAGGCGCAGGCCGCCGCTCCGCCAGAAGTCGTCGAAGTCGGGCAGCTCGATCGCCTCGCGGGCCGCGCCCTGGCGGAAGACGTCGTAGAGATGGCGCAGCCAGGCGGCCTCGTCGCGGCCTTCGGTGAAGGCCTCGGCGAACCCCAGGCGTTCGGCCAGGCCGGTAAAGATGTCGTAGTCGGCGCGCGCCGCGCCGCGCGGCTCGACGGCCTTGTGCATGGGCCTCAGATCGTCGTCGTTGCTGGCGCGGCCGATGTCGTCGCGCTCCAGGGCCGTCGTCGCCGGAAAGACGATGTCGGCGTGGCGCGCCAGCGGGTTCCACCAGGGCTCGTGCACGATGACCGTCTCGGGGCGCTGCCAGGCCCGGCGCAAGCGGTTGAGATCCTGGTGATGATGAAAGGGGTTGCCGCCGCACCAATAGACCAGGCGGATGTCGGGATAGGTCAGGCGCCGGCCATTGTAGTCGAAGGCCGCGCCGGGGTTGAGCAACAGGTCGGCGATGCGGGCTACGGTAATGAAACGCTCGACCGGGTTGCGCCCCTGCGACAGGGTCGGGCCTGGGAGCCGGCGGATGGGGTTGCCGATGGCGCTTTCGGCGGCGTAGCCGAAACCGATGCCGCCGCCCGGCAGGCCGATCTGCCCGAGCAAAGCCGCCAGCACCGACGCCATCCAAAAGGGCTGCTCGCCGTGGTCGCCGCGCTGCAGCGACCAGGCCAGGGTGATCAGGCAGCGCGTCGCCGCCATGCGGCGGGCCAGCGCGACGATGTCGGCGGCGGCGAGGCCGGTGATCCCGGCGGCCCAGGCGGCATCCTTGGGCTGACCGTCGGCGGCGCCGGTCAGATAGGGCAGGAAACGTTCGAAGCCGACGCAATAGCGCTCGAGGAAGGCCGTGTCGTGCAGGCCCTCTTCGTGGATCGTATGGGCCAGGCCGAGCATCAGCGCCGTATCCGTATTGGGGCGGACTCGCAACCAGTCGGCGTCGAGGAAATCGGCGGCGTCGTCCCTCAGCGGGCTGATGTTGACGAACGCGGCGCCGTTGTCGCGGCAGCGCTTCAGCCAGTCGCGGGTGACGTGGCGGCCGACGCCGCCAACGTTGACCTGGGCGTTCTTCAGCGGAATGCCGCCGAACATGACGACCAGCCGGCTGTGCTCGGCGATGACCGGCCAGGCCGTGGCGGTGTCGAGGATATCGAGGAACTTGCGGCCCAGCACATGCGGGATGATGACCTGCGCGGCGGCGGTGCTGTAGCTGTTGACCGAGGCGGTGTAGCCGCCGAAGTGGTTGAGAAATCGGTGCAGCTGGCTGAGCGCGTGGTGGAAGCGCCCGGCGCTGGCCCAGCCGTAGGAGCCGCCGAAGATGGCCTCGTTGCCGTGCCGCTGCTTGATCCGTTGCAGCTCGTCGGCGGCGAGTTTCAGTGCCTCGTCCCAGCCGACCTCGACAAAGGGCTCTTCGCCGCGTCCGCCGCCGTGGCCTTCCGGGCCGCGTTCCAGCCAGCCCTTGCGTATGGCCGGTCGGGCGATGCGCGCGGGGTGGTCGATGGCGTCGAGGAAGGACTGGCCGATGGGCGAGGGGTCGGGGTCATCGCCAAAGGCCCGGACCTCGGTGATGCGATCACCGCTGACGGCGACGTCGTAGGCGCCCCAATGTGTGAAGGTGCGGTGGGTCGAGGTGGTATCGCTCGGCATGGCTCATCCGTGGCTGTGTAGGCGCACCCCGGTGGGGCCCTCCCATGAACTATAGTGTCGAACTATAACGCCGCCGTTCCGGTCTGTCCGCGTCGGCGCTGCCCTTCACCAGAAATACGTCAGCCGCAGCAAGGCGAAGTCGTCGTCCTCGATGCCTTTCAGCGGGTCGCTGCTGTCGACATTGAAGAAGAGGCGGCTTTCCAGGTCCAGCTTCCAGCTCTGGCCGAGGCGGCGCTCCGCCTCGATGAGGAACGATGTGGTCTGGGTCTTCAGATCGACGACGGCGCCGACCAGGGCCTGGGTGTCCTGGACGTCGTTGAGGGCGAGGCGGCTGCCGACGAAGACGTC
>JAJFGM010000275.1 GCA_021776145.1 Kiloniellaceae bacterium
GCTGGCCCTCGAGGAGCTCGGTTTTTTCTCGCGCGAAGTGAAAATTCTCGGCGTCTATCCCGCCAGTTCTTTCCGCAAGGGCTGAAGCGGGGCAACGGTGAACCGCAAAAAAAGCTGGCCTGATTTTACGACTTTCGCCGAGCGAAGATCAGTGTGCGGGTAGAATCTGGGTCGCCAGTTGCAGTTCGGCCTCGCGGGCGTCGCGTGCAAGCTCGCGGGCGCGCATGAAATCGCCGTCGGTTTTGGCCTGATCGACCAACGCCCACAGGTCGTCGACGAACTCCCTCGCCTCGGCCTTCAGTGATGTGCTCTCCATTGGATCCCTCCCGCAATGGCTATCCCTATTCGAGCCAGACACGGACTTTCGCAGGCAATCGTTAAGACGGCCTTGCCCGGCAGTCGAAGTCCGAAGCAAGCCGCTCAGGGCATATATAAATCGAGGATGACCAACGACCCCGGCAATGTACCGATCGCGCTGCCGGCCAACATCGCCAGCCGGCCAGCCGCATCGTCCCAAAGCCGGCGCTGGGCAAGAAGCCCACCCAGGGAAGCACCGATGGTTCCCGGAACGAAGATCATACCGATCAAAAGCGCCAAATGTATCGCATAGGACGTAAGCATGCGCAGGAGCCTGCACGCCCAAACATTGCCGCTTTGTTAGAAAAGGAGGTTAACCGCCGTGGGGGACGCTGATTTGTCTTTGAAACCCAATTTTGTCACGGATAGACACATTACCGGATGGATTAAGGCTCAATTAGTCAATTATTTTTCAGCCGGTTAGCCAAGGTTGCCCAACGGGAGCAGCGCCACGATTGGCCTCTGCCTGTCGAAGTTTACGTTTCGTCGGCGCCTTCCGGTTCCGGCGGGCTGTGATCGCGCAACAGAAACGCCTGACTGGCGGCGAAGACAACGGTCAGCAGCATGACCCCGAAAACCTTGAAGCTGACCCAGAAATCTGTCGTTTGGGTGCGCCAGACGATCTCGTTGAGGATCGCCATGGCGGCGAAAAATATTCCGAATCGCAGGGTCAGCTTTCGCCAGCCTGCCTGGTCGAGGCTCCATGCCGCGGCAAACAACGGCTTCAACAGCGGTTTGTTGAAAAGGAGGCCACCAAGCAGAATGACTGAAAACAGGGCCTGAACGATAGTCGGCTTCATCTTGATGAAGGTCTCGTCGTTGAGCCACAGCGTCAATCCGCCGAACACCCCAACGACGACCGCGGTCACCAGCGGCATCATCGGGACACGCTTTTCCACCAAAAGCCAAACGGCCAGCGACACCAGCGTTGCGCCCATCAAGGCTGCCGTGGCCATCAACAGGTCGAACGCCATATAGGCCAGGAAAAATACCGCCAGCGGCCCGAATTCAACGGCCGGCTTCAACCAGACTGGCGATTTTTGCGACATGAACGATTCTCTCGCAAGGGCTCTCAATTGACCACCCGCTCCGAACGGGCCTGGCGTAACGATCAAATGGCCTCGCAGATCCGTTGCGCATTTGATCCGGGCTAAGTCTGCATGCGGGGGTAGCCGGAGGTGTTCATTAAAGGACTCCGGCGTGAATATGCAAGCGCGGCGCGACACACCCCCAAGACCAAACCCCCGGGGATGCCATGCATTCGCCGAAAATGCCGAATGTTAAGCGTGTCTAAATCAACATCTGCGAGACTCCCGCCATCGCTCACTTGCCAGGATGGCATACCATGCGTTTGATATGGGCGTCTCTAGCCCTGCTCTCACTTTCCGGCTGCGCGTTGCCGCCTGCTCTTACCTTCGCTTCGCTGGCGCTGGACATCTCCAGCTATGCCTTGACCGGCAAGGGTACGATCGACCATGGCATCTCGATGGTCGCGCAGCAGGACTGCGCTGTTCTGCAGTTGACCCAAGGACATCTTTGCCGCGAACCGTCGCGTTATGAGGCACAGGAGCTGGCGGCCCTGACACCGCTGCCGGCGGCGGCGCACAACGGCCAACTGGCCGCTTATTACGCGCCAGCGACAACGCCCTCGAGTCCCACCGACTTGAACCGCGCCACCGCCAACGACCAGGCCTTGGCGTGGGCGTGGCCGAATTTGTCCACGCGCATGTTGCCGACTTCGAACCCCAGCGTCTTCGTCGCCGCCAACTACGCCCAATCCCTGGCACCATCCGCCACATCGCCGACCGCGCCGCCAACCACGCCCCCGGCCGCGCCGTCCGGGCAGCCGCCGGTCGCCCTGCCGCCGCAGAGCGCCTCGATTCTGGTGATCACCGGTGAAGGTTTGACGCAGGTCCCGCATGGCACCTTCCTGCCTACGCTCAACGACGCCGAAGGCTGATTCTTTCAACCTCGACCCGCCGGATCCCGAGGCTCTTTACCCGCGCCCTTTGCGCTCGCTGTCGTAAATCCGCGCCAGTCGGCCCGGCGAGACCCCGAGGTGAAACAGGGCATGGAGCTTTAGCCAGCCCCACACTATGGAGACCGGCTGGCGCCCCTCGAAACGCCGTGAAGAGGTAACCAGCGGCGGATCGCCGATACAGCAAGTCGGCCCGGCCCGCTCCATGCGACGCACGAAATCGTAGTCTTCCATCAGGGCGATGGGGCGGATCCCGCCTAACTGCCGGTAAACCTCGGCTCGCACAAATACGCCGGAATCGCCGTAGTAGACGCCGCGCGCGCGGATCCAGCCATAGAACCCTTCAAGCCAACGGCTGAAGGCCGCTCCGCCGTCGAAAAGCAGTCGGAAATTTCCACCAATCAGTTCCGGTCGCCTCGCGAGTCGGTTTCGAATTGCGGCAAGCCCGCCAGCGGGAAAGCGGGAATCGGCGTGCAGAAACAACAGCACGTCGCCCCGCGCCAACCGGGCGGCCGCGTCAATTTGAGTTCCGCGTCCGCGCGCGACACGAATCACCTTTGCGCCAATTCCACGCGCCAAGCTGCATGTCGCATCGTCGCTGCCGCCATCGGCGACGATAACTTCGCGGGCTTCGCTCTGCCGCTCGAGCATAGCAAGCAACTCGGGGAGGTTCGCGGCCTCATTCAACGTCGGTATGATGACCGAAATCATGCCGACCAACCCGAATTCGCCGTTATCCAAACCGAATGATGTGTCATTTGAGTAAACTCCGTCGCTCTCTTAACGAATTTGCAAGGCGCCGTCTGGCAAAAAACAGGGAGGGCCAGGCCACCACTTAGTCCACGATCCTAGCAAGGGGAGCCGCAGACGTGCTGCAATCGCAAGTTCAAGAGACCTTCGCCGGCGCCATGAAATCCCCCGCCGCCACACCGCCATCGGATACGGCCAGGCAGTTCGCACAGGACGGTGAAAACGACCCATTCCTCGAACACTATTTCAAACGCATCGACCCCAGCGTCGCGGGCTCTTTCAACGATGAGCAGCGCGCCGCAATCAAGGCGATGTTCGGCGCCCGGGGCATCGCACGCCATAGTTTCGAAGTGCGCCGCACGCTGCCCATCTTTTGGCGCCGTTACTACCTGGTTGTCTTGATGGGGCGGGAACGCCGCGATATCTCGCGCCTTTTCGGCGGCGGTGTCGTGTCTTTTCTTTTCGAACTCGCCGGCCACGCAATCACCGCCGGGCTCTGCCTGCTGCCGCTGGCTGCCCTGCTTGTAGCGATCAGAACCTTCTAGAGAAGCATTCAATGTGTAGAGCAAATCTGTCCGAATAGAGTGAACCGAACCGATTCGGTCGATTCGCACTTTGCTCTTGGGCGCGATCGACCTCGGACTTGCTGCACAACGGACGGATTGACGTTCCATTTCGATCCAGAATGAAACGATCAGGCTCTTGGTATCGATATCCCGCCCTGAAGCCGCTCAGCGGCCCTCGCACCGACTTCGGCGACACACCACCCCCGATAAACTCTAGCTGCACCGTGGCGGCGTCAGGATCCCGCTCATGCGGCCAGCAGCAAAGCCATCGCCTCGCCGGGTACCGGCGGGCTGAAATAGAACCCCTGGCAGGAATCGCAGTGCAAGCGGCGCAGCAGCTCGAACTGCTCGGCACGCTCGACCCCCTCGACCAGAACAATCAGGTCCTGCCGCCGCGCCCAGGTAATGATCGCGCCCAGTTCCCTGGCCGCGACCGGTCCCGCCGGCGGCGGCGTCCCCAGGTTGGCGATAAAGCTGCGGTCGATCTTCACTTTGTCAAGATGCAAGGCGCGCAGCAGTGACAATGAAGCGTAGCCGGTTCCCAGGTCGTCGAGCGCCAAGCGCACGCCCAATTCACGCAGTCTCGCGAGATGGGCGTTGATATCGCCGAGATCGCCCGGCGCGACACTTTCGGTGAGTTCAAGCTCGATGCGGCACGGGTCGAGATCCGAATTGGAAACAATACGGGCCAAGCGTTCGACGGAAACATTCGATGCGAACTGGCTGAGCGAGACATTGACCGCCAAGTCGATCTCGTGCCCAGCGTCGCGCCGCCAGGCGGCGACCTGTGCACAGGCGTTTTCCAGCGCCCACTCGCCGATCTCCGCCATGGTTCCCTTGTCTTCTGCGGCTGAAATGACTTCTTGCGGCGAGGTGAAGCCTTGCTCGGCATCGAGCACTCGAACCAAGGCTTCGACGCCGATGATCTGCCCGTCACCGACATCGATCTGCGGCTGATAGAACAGCCCGAGGCGATCCAAATCCAGGGGTCCAGGATCGGCCCCCGACAGCGGCCGCGACGGCGCGCGGCGAAGCCCACCACCCCAGGTTCGGGCATCCTCCGCTGCCTTGGCGGCAGCGGCCATGAGTCTGTCGGGATCGCCGGCAGCGCGGGGATAGTGCGCCAATCCGGCGCCGGTGACGCCAGATCGCGCGGCGATTTCTTCGGCCCGCTGGCTCTCGCCGTGCAGCAAGACCACGCAGCTCTGCGGATCCGGCTGAAACCAAACCGCTTCGTCGACGTCGAGGGGCGCGGCGCCCGCGATGAGAAGATGCAACAGACCGACCCGGTCTTGCGACCGAAGTTCAGAGCCAAAGGATTCTTGCCGATGCAAGGCGCCGACCAGGTCGTCGTGAAACAGCAGCCGCACCGGAAGAGAGGAATCGTCGGTCATGAGGTCGCTGCTGCCATCAGGTGAGGCAAAAGCCCCGTCGCTGTGAGTTTATAGAATCGAGGCCGCTGCGATAAGCTGCAAATCGGACGGCCTCTGGAGCCGTAGCTTAAGGCCAAAGCCTTCACAGATGGTTCACTGCAGGCGTGAAGGCCATTGCACCCACCCCGCCAATGGACTGGTACATGATGTGACCGACGAAACAGATGCCGAACCGGCAAGCAGCGGCCGCGACAGGCTGGCCTTCGATCTAGCGCGCGGCATTGGGCGGGCGCTGGCGGACCACGGTATTGCCAGCCTCACCGAGTTCACCTTGCGGTCTGGCCGTCGCGTCGACGTCATCGGCCTCGACAAGCAGGGTCGCATCACGATCATCGAGATAAAATCGAGCCTCGAAGATTTTCGCAGCGACCAGAAGTGGCCGGAATACTTGGAATACTGCGATAATTTCTACTTCGCCGTTCCGCAGGGCTTCCCTCAGGACGTACTACCGTCGGAGGTTGGATTGATGATTGCCGATCCTTACGGCGCTGCGATTCTGCGCGATTCGCCGGACTTCGCACTGAATGCGGGGCGGCGGCGGGCGCTGTTCCTGCAATTCGCCCGGGCCGCCGGCAAACGGCTGCGACAATTCACCGACCCGCGGCCTTGAGAATTGCCGAAGAATGGGAATTTCGACTACTCCGCCAAACGGCGGATTGTCTCGCTGGTCGAGTGCCCCGGCGCCAAGCGTGCCAGCAGAACTCGGCCGCCGTAGGCCTGCACGACATCGGCACCGACGACGGTCTCGACGGTATAGTCAGCGCCCTTGATCAACACATCCGGGCGAATGGCGTCGATCAACTTCAGCGGCGTTTCTTCTTGAAACACGACGACACGGTTGACGCTTTCGAGCGAGGCGAGAACCGCGGCACGGGCGATCTCGGATTGCACCGGGCGGCCATCGCCCTTGAGGCGCCGCACCGAGGCGTCACTGTTAAGGCCAACGATCAGGCGGTCGCAGGCGGCGCGGGCCTGCGCCAAAAGCGAAACATGTCCGGGATGCAACAAGTCGAAACAGCCATTGGTGAAACCGACGCAAAAGCCGGCCTGTCGCCACTGCGCGATGCGGTCCAACAGCGAGGCCAGATCCATGACCTTGTCTTCGGCGGCCAAGAGCTCGCCGCTATGCAGACTGCGCAGCAATTCACCGGCATGGGCCACCGCCGTGCCCACTTTACCAACGACGATGCCGGCGGCGAGGTTGGCAAGCTGGGCGGCTTCGACCACACCCCCGCCTGAAGCCAGCACCGCGGCAACAAGGGCGACCACCGTATCGCCGGCACCGGAGACATCGTAGACCCCGCGTGCCTCGGCACCGAGATGCACTTGCAGTCCGCCCGGCGCCCCTTCGGCCAGCGCATGATCGGGGCCGACCACCAGGGTCATGCCCTTCTCGCTGCGCGTCGCCAGCACCCCGCCGATACCGCTGGTCTCGATCAAGGCCCGGCAGGCCGCGACGATCTCCGCCTCTTCGCCGACGGGCAGGCCGGTCGCATCCTGCAGCTCGCGCAGGTTCGGGGTCACCAGGTCGGCGCCGCGGTAGATGCCGTAGTCACGCCCCTTGGGGTCAACCACAACATAACATCCAACGGCCCGCGCCGCCGCTATGGCCGCCGTTATGGAGGCAGGGTCGAGGACACCCTTGCCGTAGTCCGACAGCACCAACACGGCGCCCGGCGTCAAGGCGGCTGCGGCTGAATCGATCAGTCGCTTGGCGGTCGCCGACGCCAGCGCCTGGGCGGCTTCCCGGTCGGTCCGCAAGAGGTGTTGACCGGCAGCGATGAAACGGTCCTTGATCGTCGTCGGGCGGCCCGCTTCCCTGACCAGCGTGACTTCGGCGCCGACGACGGCTTTCGCCAGGGTTGAGACTTCAACACCGGCTTCGTCTTCGCCGACGACGCTGAACAGCAAGGCCGTGGCGCCCGCCGCGGAAAGATTGCGCTGCACATTGCCGGCGCCGCCCAACATCCGGTCTTCGCGGTCGACCCGCAGCACCGGGATAGGCCCCTCGGGCGAGATGCGTTCAACCACGCCGTAGACGAAACGATCGAGCATGACATCGCCGATGACCACGACGCGGGCGTTGCCAAGCGCCTCGAGTCGGCTGGCAAGGCTGGCAGTGTCGGTCATGTCTTCACCTCGTTCCTCTCTTCCCCGCGCGGCATCCGCCCGGCAACGCCCCGCCGGCTATGCGGCGATGTCCCTTTAGACCAGGCCCAGGCGCCGCTCCAGGGCGCCACAGAGTATCTGGCCCAGGGTGATGTGCATTTCTTGAATTCGCGCCGTCGTGGCCGAGGGCACCAGCAGCAGGGGATCCGCCAGGCCAACCAGGTCGCCGCCATCGCGGCCCGACAAAGCCGCCGCCCGCAGGCCCAAACCCTTCGCCTTGCGGAGCGCAGCGGTGACATTGGCGCTGCGGCCCGAGGTGGAAATGCCGACCGCCACATCACCCGGCCGACCCACGGCCTCGATCTGGCGGGCGAAAAGCTGCTCGAATCCCATGTCGTTGCCGACGGCGGTCAGCGCCGAGCTGTCGGTGGTCAGGGCCAGGGCGGCGATCGGCGCGCGGTCGGTGACGTAACGCACCGTCAGCTCGGTGGCCAGGTGCTGGGCGTCGGCCGCCGAACCCCCATTACCGAAAAACAGCAATTTCCCTCCGTTTTTTACCGATTCGACGGAAATTTCGACCAAGCGTTCGAAAGGTTCGGCCATGCCCTCGCGGGTGGCCTTGGCAACGATCTCGTGTTCATCGAATTCGCTGAGGAAATATCCCTTGAGATCGATTTCCCGCATATCGCGCGTCAACCCTTCCTTGCGGCGATGAGAACCGCCCAGCGGCGAACCGTCACCCTCCTGAACTCACCCCACACCCTGGAAACCAGAGTGGAGCCCGCGATTGACCGGAACCTCGCGTTGGCGCCAATCGATCGCGCTCCGCTCTAGTCTATCCGCCGCCGCGGCGCAAGAAAATCCCAGGCAAAATCACGCCTTCGGCGCCGACCGCGACGGCATGGCATTGGCATT
Organism: Kiloniellaceae bacterium; assembly: GCA_021776145.1. Taxonomy (GTDB): domain Bacteria; phylum Pseudomonadota; class Alphaproteobacteria; order Kiloniellales; family Kiloniellaceae; genus JAJFGM01. Next base: position 8,109 of record JAJFGM010000275.1, read on the forward strand.
TGGCGCTAGCGAATTAAAGGTTTCGAAACCACGCGGCGCTTAGCGTAATCGAAGGCATGAGCCTCGAATGCAGACGAAAAAGAAGATCATGAAGCCATCACGGAGAAACCCGGCGCCGATCCAAGAGCAGATCATGCTCGATTACGTCGAACGCCTGGGCCGATTCCGCGAAGGCAGGCGCGCCGCCCATGTCCACCTTTCCCGCCTGCAGCCCTTCAATCGTCGCCAACAGCACCTCCGAATCGCAGCCACGACCATGCAACCGGTCGTGCAGCGTTTCGAGGGCATCGTCTTCGAGCTCTTCAACGACGACCTGGTGATGATCTGCAAGGGCGCCACTGTTTCCGAGATGGACGAGGCAGTGCTGCGCCTGCGTTTCCTGTTCAGCGACGATCCCCTGTTGTCGAGCGAGGAAGAGGACAACGAAGGCTTCTGCACCTGGTACGACCTGGAGGAGGACTACGCCGACGTTTTGGCGCTCGCCGCCCACTACGACCGTGGCCGTGTCGAATATGATAAGGCCGTGCAAAAAGCCGAAACCGAAAACGGCGAGGAACTCCCCGTCGAACCTCTCGATCCGCCACACCTGGCCATCATCGAGAAGTCGATCGCCCAGGCCGACCTGTCGAGCATGATCGCCCGCCAGATGATCTACCAGATGGTCGGAAAAAGCTCGCCGCAGCAGGTTTTCGAGGAGATCTACATCTCCATCGACAGCCTGCGTGAAACCCTGATGCCGAACTTCGACATCACGGCCAACCGTTGGTTGTTCCAGGATCTCACGCGGCATCTCGATATGCGCATGCTGGCAATTCTCCTGCACAGCGACGACTGCAGCCTGCGGCAATCCTTCAGCCTGAACCTGAATATCTCGACCGTGTTGTCGCCGCAGTTCCTTAAGTTCGACGCGACCCTGACCGACAGCCAACGCAATTCCATCGTCGTCGAGTTGCAGCTGATCGACATATTCGGAGATCTCGGCAACTTCTATTTCGCCCGCGACTTTCTGCGCGATCGCGGCTTCCGCCTGTGTCTCGACGGCCTGACGCACCTTTCCCTGCCCTTCGTCGACCGCGCCCAATTCGGTCTCGACCTCTGCAAACTGCATTGGAGCCCGGAGCTTTCCCAGCAGCTCTCCAGCACGAACGCCATGACGCTGCGCAATGCCGTCCAAAAACTCGGTGCCGAACGCACCGTGCTGTCGCGCTGTGAAGAGCCGGAGTCGATCGAACTCGGCCAATCCCTCGGAATTGCACTGTTCCAGGGCTATTACCTCGACCGCTTGCATAATTCAAACCGCACCAGCACCGACGTAGCGCGGACCCTCAGCCAAGCCATGACCCGTCAGCGCCTGCACGCCCGCAGCACCGGCCGCTTCAGCTGACTCCCGACGCGGCTACCCCGTAACAGGCCTCGCGCTCAACTTCTCGGCGCGTATTTCGCCAAGATGCGCTGCAGCGTGCGCCTGTGCATGCGCAGACGCCGGGCCGTTTCCGATACATTGCGGCCACATTGCTCGTAGACCCGTTGAATGTGTTCCCAGCGCACGCGGTCGGCGCTCATCGGCAGTTCCGGCGGCGGCGGCAGGGCCGATTCGCTCTTCAGCAAGGCAGCCTCGACCTGATCCGCGTCCGCCGGTTTGGGCAGGTAGTCCGTGGCGCCGACTTTTACCGCCGCCACGGCTGTGGCGATATTTCCATAACCGGTGAGAATGATGATGCGGGCATCCTCGCGAATATCGCGCAGCGCACGCACGACCTCGAGGCCGGAGCCATCGTCAAGCCTCAGATCCACGACCGCGTAGCTCGGCCGCAGGGTGGCACAGGCCGCCGTGCCCTCGTTGACACTGTATGCCGTTTGCACCGCAAAGCCGCGTCGTTCCATGGCTTGCGCCAAGCGGTCGCAAAATCGCCGGTCGTCATCGACGATCAAGAGGTCTCGGCGTTCGCCGCTCTGCAGCGGTGGTTCGGGCCAGCCGTCGCGTGCTTCGCTCATGCCGTCCCCCCCACGGTCGTCGCTTCCAGGCGATGCCGTGGCCAGGATACGGTTACCTCCGCACCGCCAAGTCCGCGGTTGGCGAAATTCAGATCGGCGCCGCAGCGGCTTAGCAAGGTCTGCGCGATGAAAATACCCAACCCCATGTGTGGTCCCGCCGTTGCTTGTCTCCTGTCCCCGGCGTCGGTCGAAAAATAGGGTTCGCCCAGACGGTCGAGGGTACCCGGATCAAAGCCGGGCCCATCATCGGTGATGCGAAGGACAACGTCGTCCGCATCCCACCAAAGCCTCGCTTCGACACGCTTTCGCGCGAACTGTACCGCATTTTGAATGAGGACGCCCAGACCATGGAGCGTTTCCGGATTGCGTTCGACCATCGGCGGGCTCTCACCCTGTTCTTCGAGCGGTTCCGCGATCAGGGCGAAGGTAACTTCGGCGCGCTGATGCGGCTCCGCCGCCAGTTCGATCAATGTGGTGATTGGTAGTCTGTGATAGGGAGCGCCGGCGTCGCTTTCCGGCCGCTCTCCGAGCGCCCTGAGGATCTCTCTGCAGCGATGCGCTTCCGCCAGCAACAATTCGACATCCTCGCGCCAGGGGCTATCGGCCGGAAGGTCGCGGTTCAATTCGCGCGCCACCACCGCAATGGTGCCCAAGGGACTGCCCAGTTCGTGCGCCGCCGCGGCGGCAAGACCGCCCAAGGCCGAGAGCTGCTGTTCGCGCGCCAACGCCACCTGCATCGCCTCCAGCGCCCGCAAGCGGTCCCTTGATTCATGGGCGATGGACGAGACATAAAGGGCAATAAAGAAGACCGCAAGAACCAGAGCCACCCACAAACCGGCGAGATAGATCGGCGAGGCGAGAATGCCGCCCTGCGGCCAAGGCAGCGGCAGACTCCACAAGCCGACGGCCGAAACCAGCGTGGCCGCCAGTCCCGCCAAACCGAGCGTGACTCGACGCGACAGGATCCAGGCCGAAACCGCGACCGGCGCCAGAATGAAAATGACGAAGGGGTTATGCAATCCGCCGGTCAAACCCAGCAAGGCGCTCAATTGGATCAAGTCGAAGGCCAGAGTGGCTGCCGCCTCGCGGTCGCCCAGCCAAGCCGAGCTGGGCCGCGTCATGGAGATCCAGACGTTGAGCAATCCCGACAGCAGGACCACGGCCATGGCCGAAATCAGCGGCAATTCAAAGCCGAAGCCGAAATCGACCACCGCTAGCGCCACGGCCTGTCCGCCCAACGCGACCCAGCGGATCATCACCAGGGTGCGCAGGCGCAGGCGGTTGCCTTCCGAACCGATCCCGGCGGCGGGCCGGGTTGCAAGCCGTTCAACGTCACTCATGGCTTCAATAGAATGCGCCGCCGGCGCCCTGACAAGTCCATTGGGGCAAGCCCCTTGACCATTCCCGTGGGCCGAACGCTTCAATCGCGCGAATCAGACCGCCGGGCGGCGATTTGGGCTAGTCTGCCGGCCCCGAAACCCCGGCCTGGTCGAAGGTCGCCATGCCGTTGTGGCACGCCAGTGCCGCCTTGAGGACAAAAAACGACAGCATCGCGCCGGAGGCCTCACCTAGGCGCATACCCATGTCCATGAGGCCGTGCTTGCCGATTTTGTCCAACAGCCGGGCGTGCCCTGGCTCGACCGAGATATGCCCGACCTGGCAATGGTCCAGCAGGCTTGAATCGAGGCAATGAAGGACCGCCGCCGCCGCGGTACAGGCATAGCCATCCAAGAGCACCGGAACGCGGGCCATCCGCGCCGCCAGCACGGCTCCGGCGATCGCAGCCAGCTCGCCACCGCCAACCCGCATTAGGATCTGCAATGGGTCGCCGTCGGCACCGTGCAGGGCCGCCGCTTTTTTGACGGCTTCGGTCTTGCGCGCCAAGGCCGCATCGTCGATGCCGGTGCCGCGCCCGACCCAGTCGGCGGCCTCGCCGCCAAAAAGCAAATGGCAAAGCGCCGCGGCGCTGGTGGTGTTGCCGATACCCATTTCACCGAGCGCCAGAATGTCGACACCCTCTTCGACCGCCATCATGCCGTAAGCAAGGGCACGCGCGCAGTCCACCTCGGACATTGCCGCCGCCAGCGTGAAATCGTGAGTCGGCTCGTCCAATGCCATCTCGTACACCCTGAGATCGGCATCGGCGAGCTCGCAGAGCTGGTTGACGGCGGCACCGCCGGCAATGAAGTTCGCCACCATCTGCTTGGTCACCTCGGCCGGGTATGCCGAAACACCCTGTCGGGTCACGCCGTGGTTACCGGCGAAAACAGCGGCACGCGGCCGATCGAGACGCGGCGGTTGGCGGCCTTGCCAGGTCGCAAGCCAAACGGCGAGTTCTTCCAGCCGGCCGAGCGCGCCGGCCGGCTTGGTGAGCTGCGCCTGGGGCGCCAGGGCGGCGGTGCCGGCTACCTGGTCCGGGCCCGGCAGCGCGCGCAAGAGGGCCCGGATCTCATCGAAGTTTGCCGGGGCCTTATGCGTGCCTGGATGCGTGTCTGACATAGGGGGCTCCGCTGGCAGTCTGGAATGGACAGGTGGCGGCCATATGTCTAATCCAGGGTGGGAAAGAGAACGAGCGTCTCCTTATGACGCTGTGCGACCTCGCGCAACAGCCTTCTGGCCGCGATGGCGCCGGCGGCAAGGTGGCGGCCCCTGGAATCGACGCTGGATTGAACGCATTGCCTAGTTCCATGACTTCCGAAGCCTCGCCCGCGCGGGCTGAACACCACGATCACGGGTTCATAGCCAGAGCGGCGGCCAGAGCGGCGGCCAGAGCGGCGGCCAGAAAGGCGACGAACGGATGACGCCGCGGAACCTTCCGGCGCGTTGGCTGGACGACCTGCGTTGCGCCCTCGGCCTGCTGACACGCCTGCCGGTCGGACCGCCCGACGCCGCGGCCGATTGGAGTCGCTGCACGCGCGCCTTTTCCCTGGTCGGCGCCCTGGTCGGTACCCTTGGCGCCCTGGCCTTTTGGGCCGCCGACGGCCTCGGCCTGCCGAGCTTGGTGGCGGCGCTGATCGCCGTCGCCACGACGCTTCTGGTCACCGGAGCACTGCACGAGGACGGCCTGGCCGATGTGGCGGATGGCTTTGGCGGCGGCCGCGACAAGGCGAATAAGCTTGAGATCATGCGTGACAGTCGGATCGGCACCTACGGTGCCTGCGCCCTGATCCTCTCGATCCTGCTGCGCACGGCCGCCCTGGCCGCCATCGCGCAACCCGCCGCCGTCTTCGCCGCGCTGGTTGCCGCGCACGCGCTGGCGCGCGCCACGCTGCCCCTGGTGATGTGGACGGCACCGTTGGCTCGGTCGCAGGGGCTGGCGGCCAGCATCGCCAGGCCGTGCGCCGCCGATGTGGCCATAGCTTTCGGATTCGCTGCGGTTCTCACGTTGTTTCTGTTGGGCTGGAGCTGCGGTCTTCTGTCGCTTGTTCTGGTCCTTCTTGCGACCTATGTGATGTTGGCAATTGCCCGACGACAGATCGCCGGTTATACGGGGGATGTCCTCGGTACGATCGAACAACTCGGAGAGGCTGCCATTCTTTTGGCAGCCGCAGCTCAGCTATGAACGCGGTCAATCCAACGAGTTGGTGGTGGGTCAGACACGCACCGGTCACCTCGCACGTCGGCCGCATCTACGGCAGCGACGATGTCGCCTGCGACACTTCCGATCGCGAAGTCTTTCGCCGCCTCGCCGGCATGCTGCCGAGGAACGCGGTCTGGGTGACCAGCCAACTTCAACGTACACATCAGACAGCGCAGGCGATCGCCGATCATCTGCCGGCCGATGCGGCGCCCGAACCGGTCGCCGTTGAAGCGTTCGGCGAGCAGTCATTTGGCGATTGGCACGGCCTGACCCATGCCGAACTGAACGAAAGCCGTAACGGTGCCTGGCATCGATTTTGGCTTGCGCCGGCGCACGAGACGCCGCCGGGCGGTGAGAGCTTTCTCGACGTCATCGAGCGGGTCTCGGACGCGGTCACCCGACTGAGCGAGCAACACCGCGGCCGTGACATCGTCGCGGTGACTCACGGCGGCACCATTCGCGCGGCACTGGGTCATGCCCTTGGCATCGACGCCGAGCAGGCCCTGGCCTTCGAAGTTGCCAATTGCGCCGTGACCCGGCTCGATCACTTCCCCGGCAGCCCGGGCTCGCACGCGCCCGAGCGCGACGGCAGTTGGCGCGTCAGTTTGGTGAATTCGACGGTGCGTACTTTTGACTGAACGCCCCCCTTCGGCCAAGACTTCACGAGGGATCTTTACCCATGAATGCCCCAACCACCGCAGCTACGACCACGACAACCATGAATAAGACCGACTGGCATCTGCGCGCGCTTTTGCTCGGCGTACTTGCTTTTGGGTTTCTCCTCGCCGCCGCACGGCCGGCACCGGCCGGCGACGCGGAAAAGCTGGTGGAAACCTCCCGCTTCACCGTGCAACGCCTGCTCGACGACAAGGACTTTTTCAAGCTGCATAACTACCTGCGCCGGGCCAAGGGCGTGCTGATCATCCCACAGCTCATCAAGGGCGGTTTGATCCTTGGTGCAGAGGCCGGTTCGGGCGTGCTCATGGTGCGCGGCAGCGACGGCACCTGGTCGCCGCCAGCCTTTTATACTCTGGCCGCCGGTTCAATCGGCTTGCAAATCGGCGGGCAGGTCTCGGAAGTGGTATTCACCGTTATGAACGACGGCGCGGTCGATGCGCTGCTTAAGAACGAGTTCAAATTGGGCGCCGACATTTCAGTCGCGGTTGGGCCGCTGGGCGCCGGTCTGGAAGCCTCGGCCACGACCAACTTCGATGCCGATGTTCTGGCCTTCTCCAAGTCCGCCGGCCTCTTTGGCGGCGGCGCCCTGGAGGGCGCCAAAATATTCGAACGTCCCGAACTGAGCGCCGAGTTCTACGGCGTCGAGGCAACGCCGCGCAGCATTCTCATCGAACGCCGCTTCAACAACACCGCCGCCGATCGCCTCCGCGCGGCAATTCCCTGAGTCCGCGACCGGTACCGTTGACGCGCGTCGAGCCACTAGGTGAAATTAATGCCCAAGAGTACTCTTGCCAGGGTAGCTGTCATGTTATCCCTGGCGTTGTCCCTGGTGATCGGCGGCTGGGCCGGCTGGACCTATTTGCAGCGCGGCTTGTCTGATTCTCCCGCCGCGGGTGGCGCGGCCCTCGTCGGCGGCCCCTTCGAGTTGGTCGACCATACCGGCGCGGCACGCAGTGAGAAGGATTTTCTCGGCCGCTACAGCTTTATCTATTTCGGCTACACCTTCTGTCCCGACGTTTGCCCGACCGCCCTCTGGACCATGAGCGAGGCCCTCGATAGCCTGGCCGAGGCGGCGCCGGAAAAAGCCGCGCAGGTGGTGCCGGTCTTCTTCACGGTCGACCCGGAACGCGACACCGTCGATGTTCTGGCCACCTATGTCGAGAGCTTCCGGCCCGGCTTCGTCGGCCTCACCGGCTCACTCGCCCAGGCTACTGCCGCCGCCAAGGCCTACCGGGTGTTTTTCCGAAAGGTCGAGGTGGGCGAACCCGAGACTTACCTGATGGACCACTCGTCGATCATTTACTTGATGGGCCCCGATGGCGCCTACCTCGACCATTTCACCCACACGGCGCAGGCCGAGGATATGGCGAAACAGCTGGCCGAACTGATCGGCGATTAAGGCGGGCAGATAACGGACCCAAAAAGTCCGTAGGCCGATTTTCGAGGATACAGGACTGGCGCTTCAGGCCAGTCGCCTGCCGTTCTCGGCGTCGAACAGGTGCAGGCTATCGTCGGCCGCCCGCAGCGGCACCCGGGCCCCCTGTTGCAGCTCGTTGATGCCGTTCAACCGGACCGTCAGAGCCGTGCGGTCGTTGCCGAAGTGCCCATGCAGAAGGCTGTCGGCACCAAGCTGTTCGACGACATCGACGATGAAGCCGGCACCGCCATCGTCCCTGTCGGCGATCTTGAGATGCTCTGGGCGCACCCCCACGGTCACCGGTCGTCCGGCCTGATCGGCGGCGGTGGCGCTCGGCAGCGGCAAGCGATCGCCACTGCGCAGTTCGACCGCGGCCGCATCATCGGAGATCCGCCCTTCGAGAAAATTCATCGAAGGCGATCCGATGAACCCGGCGACGAAGATCGACGCCGGCCGTGAATAGACCTCGATCGGCGTGCCGAGCTGTTCGACGATGCCCTCGTTGAGCACCAGC